>JAEEGW010000207.1 GCA_016280525.1 Clostridiales bacterium | reverse complement strand
CTGCTTGACGAGGTAGCAAAAAAAGGTGAGCTGATCAAAAAAGAGCTCACCGGCGCGCCGGGCATTACAGAGGTCACGGGGCTCGGACTTATGGTCGGTATAACGACAAAGCGTCCGCTTAACGACGTTGTAAACGAGTGCTTGCAGAACGGCGTTCTCTGCCTCACCGCCGCGCACGGAAAGCTCCGTCTTCTCCCGGCGCTCAACATTCCGGAAGAACTTTTGATAAAAGCTCTGGGCGTTATAAAAGACGTCTGTGCAAAACAGTGATTGTTATTTCCTTTATAAAAACTACGGCGCGGTTTTATTGACCGCGCCGTAGTTTATTATACAATTATGTTTTTCATACAGTCGGATAATATTTTATCCGTATCCGCGCCGTATATATCAAGCCCGGTCGCCTTAATAAGTCTTACGTCTTTTATGCCGTAGAAGTTTTGCGCCAGAGCTTTGACGTAGCCGAAGCCGTATTCCTCCGGGAAGTATTCACCGCCCGCCGTCGTGACGTAATACAGCTTTTTTGCCATGCAAAGCCCTTCCGGTATTCCCTGCTCGTTATACTTAAAAGTCACGCCTATGACGTTTATTATCTCAAAGTACTGTTTCAGCACAGCCGGAAACGACAGATCCCAGAACGGTGCGGCTATGACTATTTCATCCGCTTCCGCAAATTGCCTTGCAAGACCGAACGTCGGATCGTCAAACCGGCTTTGACTTATAAGCGTATCGCGCTTTTTAAGATAATTTTCATCAACACGCGGAAAAACGTACCCGTCGAGCTTAAGCTCGGTATACGGCTTTTTTATTTTTGAAAGCAGATCGTTTGCCAAGAGCGCCGTTCTTGAATTTTCTCTGACACAGCAGTTTATAAATAATACCATAATATTCCGTCCGTTTTTAATCAGTTACTTATAATACTTTAAATACAAGAAGAATGAAAAACAGTAAAGCAAAAATACAAATCAAAAACGATATAACACCTATTATTCTGCCCGGAATTCTGAATTTTTCCGGAGCTTTTTGTGACGAAAGCATTGCAAACAGCGTCGCTAAAAAGGACGTTATAAAATCAAATATTATAACGTAGACAGAACCGATGACCTGATATATTGCAAGTAAAACGACACCTATAAACGCTGTCGGTTCATCGGCGGTACCGGTATCCGGGCGAAACGTTAAGATCATTATCGCGATCACAGATAAAGCAACGGAAATAACAAGAAGAATGATCGAAATTATAAAGAAAACAGTCGGAATTATATTCTTTTTATCCATAAAATCACCGTATTGTGCATCTTCGGGTGTTCGTTAAAACGGCGACACGGATTCAAAGTCGTACGTTCTGTTGTATATCGCCTTCGCCGTCTTTTCGTCACCCGTTATCTCTATCAGACCGCCGGCGCGGAAAAGAACGGAAAGCACGTGTTCCGGCGCTTTCCAGGCGGCGTTGGATACGACTTTTATTTCTCTGTCCGTCCCCTGATCGCCGCGCAGGATAGATATTGCTTCAAAGAAAAGAATGCTCGGCTCAATATGATAATCGCTTGAAACGATGGCGATCTTTTTTACCTGAGGATAGCTTGCTTTCAGAATTTCGTACGTGTATATGGCGTTCTGCGCCGTGGTTTCAGATCTGTTCTCGATTATGACGCGGCTCTCTTCTATACCGTGAGATATGATCCACTTTGCCATCTGTCCGGCTTCCGTTATCTTTTTGTTGTTTGACGCCGTTCCGCCGCCGGTGCAGACGATATACGCGTGTTTGTACTTGTTTGCGCTTGCGAGCGCGATCTCAAGGCGTTTGACAAGCTCGTTTCTCATCTGTCCGTCGTCCTGAAGCTCAAAGCCCAAAACGACTATGCACAGCTCGTCCGTGTCCGGCAGGCCGTCTGGCAAAACGTCGTAATTCATTTTCTGCCGCAGGCCGGCGCGCCACATTCCCATTATCTTTGACCAGCGCTCGCCCTGCACCGGGTCGGCTTCTTTCAGCTGCTGTAAAAGCTCGTCCGATCTTGCGATGCCCGCGTCTTCATAATAGCCGTACGTGACAACCGCTTCCTCTATCAGCTCTTTGACCGTCTTTTTCGGCGGCGTGTACGCGCCGCCGTTGATGAGAGACAGTATCGCCAGTATGAGGGCGATTATGATCTTTATAAAGAAGTTCATATTTTATATTTTTTCCACGCCGAAGACAGAGTCTTCTCCGTTTACGTTCCAGTCTTTGACGTAGCCCTTAGGCTCTGTAAACGATACGCTGTCCGCTAAGGTTTCGTCTTTGATCTGGTCCATGTTATTTTCCACGTACGCTTTTATCTTATCGCAGACTAAAAGCGTTACGTTTATTCTGTCCATGACCTCAAATCCGGCGTCCTTGCGCATAGTCTGCAGTTTGGATATTACCTCGCGCACGAAGCCCTCTTCGATAAGCTTTTCGGTCAGCTTGGTGTCAAGAACTACCGTCACGCCGAAGTCGGATATGGATTCATACCCTTCCACCTTTGCGGCGTCTATCAACAAATCTTCTTTCTCAATGAACATTTCTACACCGTCAAGCGTTACCTTTATGCCGCCCGTCGCGTTTATCTCGTCCATAGCGGCGTTGCCGTCAATCGTTGTTAAATATTCGCGGAAGGCGTTTATGTTTTTACCGAGCTTTCTGCCGAGAGTTTTAAGCTGCGGCTTGAACGAATAAGTCGTGAAAGCTCTTAAATCGTCCGTGAACTGCGCGGATTTGACGTTGAGCTCGTCTTTGATTATATCCGTATAGAATTCGTTCAGCTTAGCCGGCGCGTTGATATACATTACGGACAGCGGCTGACGGTTCTTTATGACGGCGGCGTTTCTGCAGGCGCGGCCGAGAGATACGATATTGACCGCCTCGTCCATCGTCTTTTCAAGCTCAAGATCGATATAAGCTTCGTTCGCGGTCGGGAAATCGCAGAGATGCACCGATTCCGGCGCGGTCTTATCGAGATTTGCAACGAGGTTCTGATATATCTGCTCCGCCATAAACGGTATAAGCGGCGCGGACAGTTCTGCAAACGTTACGAGGCACGTATAAAGCGTCATATACGCGGCTATCTTGTCGTCCGTCATATCCTTCGCCCAGAAACGCTCGCGGCAGCGGCGGACGTACCAGTTTGAAAGCTCGTCCACGAATTTTTCCATCGCTCTCGCCGTTTCGGTTATGCGGTAGTTTTCAAGATGATCGTCAACCGTCTTTACAAGCGAATTCAGCTTTGATAACACCCACTTGTCTATTACCTGGAGCTTGTCGTATTCAAGCTGATATTTTGAAGCGTCAAATTCGTCTATATTCGCGTAAAGCACGAAGAAACCGTAGGTATTCCAAAGGGTTCCCATAAATTTGCGCTGACCTTCAACGACGGCGGTTTTGCTGAAGCGGTTAGGCAGCCACGGCGCGCTGTTTGAGTAAAAATACCAGCGTATCGCGTCCGCGCCGTGCGCGTTGAGCGCCTCGAACGGGTCTACGGCGTTGCCCTTGGACTTGGACATTTTCTGTCCGTTTTCGTCCTGGACGTGGCCTAAAACTATAACGTTCTTATACGGGCTCTTATTGAACAGAAGCGTGGATTCCGCCATGAGCGAATGGAACCAGCCGCGCGTCTGGTCTATAGCTTCCGATATGAAGTCCGCCGGGAACTGCGTTTTGAAAAGCTGTTGATTTTCAAAAGGATAATGCCACTGCGCGAACGGCATGGCGCCGGAGTCGAACCAGCAGTCTATGACCTCCGGTACTCTGTGCATCGTCTTGCCGCACTTTGCGCATTTGAACGTCACGTCGTCTATATACGGTCTGTGGAGCTCGACCTTCGCCGTATCGGGATCGCCGGTCTTTTCGGCTAATTCCGCACGTGAGCCTATACATTCAAGGTTTCCGCATTCGCATTCCCAGATATTCAGCGGCGTGCCCCAGTATCTGTTACGGGAGATCGCCCAGTCCTGTATATTTTCAAGCCAGTTGCCGAAACGGCCTTTGCCTATGGATTCGGGTATCCAGTTGACCGTGTCGTTGTTTCTCAAAAGATCGTCACGAACGGCGGTTTCTTTTATATACCACGATTCGCGTGCGTAGTAGATCAGCGGAGTGTCGCAGCGCCAGCAATGCGGATATTCGTGCTCGAATTTAGGCGCGTCAAACAGTTTGCCCTCGATCTTCAGCTGCTTCAAAAGCTCCGGGTCGGCGTCTTTTACGAACATTCCGGCACACGGCGCTTCTTCCGTCATCTCGCCTTTGCCGTTTACGAGCTGGACGAACGGCAGATCGTATTTTCTGCCTACGTTCGCGTCGTCTTCACCGAACGCGGGCGCTATGTGGACGATACCGGTACCGTCCGACATGGTGACGTAGCCGTCACAGGTCACGAAAAAGCCTTTTTTGTTCTGCTTTCCGGCGACTTTTGCGGAGCTGTCGAAAAGCGGCTCGTATTCTTTATATTCAAGGTCTTTGCCATTGTATTCTTTCAATATCTCGTACGCTTTTTCACCGTTTTCGGAAAGCTTTCCTAAAACGGAATCGAGCAGAGCTTTCGCCATGTAATACGTATATCCGTCAACGCATTTTACCTTGACGTACGTATCATCCGGGTTGACGCAAAGCGCAACGTTTGACGGAAGCGTCCACGGCGTTGTGGTCCATACTAAGAAATACGCGTCCTCGTCCTTGCATTTGAATCTGACGATAGCGGAGCGCTCTTTTACCGTCTTATATCCCTGCGATACCTCGGCAGACGATAACGGCGTGCCGCAGCGCGGGCAGTACGGAACTATTTTGAAGCCTTTGTATAAAAGACCCTTGTTCCATATTTCTTTTAACGCCCACCATTCGGACTCTATATAGTTGTCGTCGTATGTGATATAAGGGTTGTCCATATCGACCCAGTAGCCGACCGTGCCGGAGAAATCCTCCCACATACCCTTGTATTTCCAGACGCTCTCTTTACATTTTTTGATAAACGGCTCAAGTCCGTACTGTTCTATCTGATCCTTGCCGTTCAGGCCGAGAAGTTTTTCGACCTCTATTTCGACCGGCAGGCCGTGAGTGTCCCAGCCGGCTTTGCGCAGGACGTGATAGCCCTTCATCGTTCTGTAGCGCGGGATCATATCCTTTATGACGCGCGTCAGAACGTGGCCTATATGCGGCTTGCCGTTTGCCGTAGGCGGTCCGTCGTAGAACGTGAAGTCTTCTTTTCCCTCACGCAGGCTCATGCTTTTTTCGAATATTTTGTTTTTCTCCCAGAATTCTCTTACCGCTTTTTCGCGCGATACGAAATCAAGCGACGTGTCAACCTTGTTATACATAGTCTCTCCTTAAATCAAAATGCTCTCATACAACAATGAGAGCATAGTTATACATTTTTATAAAAACATACAATCATATGCCCTCCCGTTCACGCCGGGAATACGGCGCAGTCTACTCGTTTCCTTTCGGTGCGCTGCTCCGAAGTGATATTCACCTGCGCGGCGGACAGCCGTCTTTCACCGTACACGGCTCGCTTTTGCCCGTCTTCTGCACAAGCTACTGTCTTCATCATAGCAGATATGCGGATTATATCACATTTTTTTGAAAAATGCAAGGGGTTTTATAAATAATTTTTCTTTACTTTCATATCAATCTCAATCGCATAAGTTGAAATACAAATTGAATAAACGTAAGTGCCGTTAAAAGAAATAATGGAATTTTAATACCTAACATCACAGGTTTTTCATTCAGCATATTACGGATAACAAACACAAACAAGACGTTGACCGAAACCGAAAAAATCACATAAAGAATAATATAAACATAAAACGGCGTAACGAAATTTCCTACTGCAGAAAAAATCACCGTTACAGGTAGAATCAAATTAAACGCCGCAAATAAAAAAGCGTAACAAACTCCGGAGAACACGGACGGCTTTTTGTCATTTTTCATACCGCGCCTCCGAGTATAATTTTTGACGCGAACGGAACAACGACAGGGGTAAGAAGCATTACAGCTTCCGTAACGAGCTGTGTTGCGATGAGGATAATAAACTGTGATTTTATAACGACGCCTTGTTTTCTGATCTTTACAACCATAATGAGCGTCATAGTCAGTACAACAATGTAGATCAACGCCAATATTAATAAATACACGATCCTGCCTGCTTCAACGATATAGGAAGGCCAGTTTGAAAATGCTGCAAACAGGTAAAAAAACACCGGCGCCGACCAGAAAACCGACGATACTATTACAAAAAGAACAACATTCGGCGTACTTACATCACTGCTTTTCATATGATTCCCCTGATATAAATTACGGTATCCGCACGTTACGGATACCGTTTTGCGTAAATTTATTATAACACTTGCCGCAATATTTGTCAATTATATTTTTTCTTTTTTTCCTACGATCGCATCTTCTTTGATCTCACATTTATCGTAATACTGTATTTTTCCTATTTTACATCCGTAGCTGACGGTCACGTTTTTGCCTACTACCAGAGGACATTCGGTATTCTGTAGGAATATATTGTCGCCCTCTATGCTTTCTTCTACCTTTGTCATGACGTTTCCGTGATCGAATATAACGTCGCGCAGATCGAATTTGCCGTCTTTGTAATACACTATCTTTATATTCGTTCCGCCTATGCTGTTTATCCTGTTGGTAAACGCGCCGTAACCGAATTTGATCACTACGTTTTCCGCGTTTAAAAGTCCGTCTACGTAAATGCGTCCGGTAACGGTTATGTCTTCCGCTTCCACGTTCTTTTTGCATTCAAGCTTGCCGGCTACGGAAGCCGATCCGAATTTTATGTTTCCGCCCGTCTGCACGGAGCCGGAAAACTGCGCGTTTGCCGCACAAAGATCCTTTCTTACCTTGCAGGAGCCCGACGTTTTCATATCTTTTGCGACCGTCAGACTGTCTGCGGAAAACGAGCCGGAGACGGATAATTTTCCGGTTTTCACCTCTTCAAATTTTCCGGAACCGGATATGTTTATCTCTTTTTCACATTTCACGTTTTTCGTATTGACGGAGCCGGACACGTTAAGCTCCGTACAGCTTACGTCACCTTCAAAAACCGAGCTGCCGGATACGAATATTTCCTCGTTATATACGCCGCCGTTTACTCTTCCGTTGCCTGATATCTTCATTTTATATCACCGTTCCTTTCAAACAAAACGTCCGTTTTTTCTCCGTTTACGACCGTTACTCTTTTAACCTCACTCATTTTATACCTTGCCGTACCGAAATCAGTTTCCACCGTAAGATACTCTCCGTTAAGTTCCTTTGCTTTAAAGCTGTCCGCAAGAGCCGACAAAGACAGATCGTCTTTCATGTTCTGTATCTGCTCTACTCTGTCGCATATCAGCCGTCTCGGGAAAAACGTCTGCTGACCGGTGACGGAAGCGGTCTTTACGAACCACTCGTCCGGGATGAGCCCCATACGCTTCCAGCGGTACAGCGCGCCGTATGAAATACCGTATTTTTCAAGCAGATCTTTTTTTGAGATCATTTCATTATCTTTCATTTCCGCCTCCGTAACATTGTTACGGTCTTATTATAGCATAACAATGTTACGTTGTCAATACCCTTTTTGAAATTTAATAAAAAACCCGCACGGGGCGGGATTTTTAATATGATCTGCGTTTGCGGATAAGTATGTAACAAACCGAAAGCGAGGCGGCGATCACGGCGGCCGACAGCAGGAGCGGCTTCGCATCTATGCCGGTGTCCGGCGGGGTGACGAGATCGTCGTTATCATCGGGCGGAGGCGCCGTTTCTTCTCCCTCTCTTTTGACATATATCTTCGGGAAAAGCGCGGCGTCTTTGCCGGCGTCCGCGTCCGAAACCTCGGAAAAACCAGATATTCCCTGCCCGAACTGGACGTACGCCTGACGTTCTCCGTTGAAATAATCGCCTATCGAAATACTGAAACAGAACTTGAAATCCGTATCGTTTTCCGCGCCGAAAGCCGACAGCGGAACGGCGATCTCGTAAGTTATCACGCCGTCTTTATATACGGCGGCAAAACTGTTTTCGGGCGAATAATCCGCAAACTGACGCCATACGTAGTATTTGCCGTCCGGCCTTATGCCTATCTCAAGCGCGTTTCTGCCGGTCGTGCCGGTTTTGGCAAACGACAGAAGCAGCGCGGTCTGCGCCCACATATATTTCGGCTCGCATTCCGTTATATAATGCTCTTTGTCGAGACTCACGGCGAGCGCGAAATAAAACGTGCCGGAATTGACGGCTGTGTACACCTCGAACTTCGTGTTTTTCGTCCTCAGCCAGTCGGACTCCGAGCCTACGACGTATGATAAAGACGACTGCGGGATATTGAGCTTTTCATATTCTCCGTTCGATATAACGCCGTCAGGCAGAGCGGGCTTATCCGATATATGAACGTTTGCGCTTATATCAGTATCCTTAGGCGGGGACTGTATTATAGCGGATGAAAAAACAGAAAGGCTGACGGAAAAAACGAGCAAAATAATGATATAAAGCGTTGCTTTTTTCATTTTCCGTAAGCCTCCTTATTGTATTTTCAGTACCGTCTCAGAGCTTTGCGCAGTACGTTTGATCGCCGTTTTCTCTTATCTCTTTAATCGCTTCCGCCATATCGGGCGCGCCGAATATCGCGGAGCCGGCGACGATGACGTTTGCGCCGACGCTGCTCACAAGGTCAACGTTTTTAGCGGACAAACCGCCGTCAACTTCAATATCTATATCGTAACCGCCCTCGTCGACTAACTTCTTTGCGGCTCTTACGCTGTCTATTGCCGTTGGTATGAACGACTGACCGCCGAAGCCGGGTTCAACGGACATTATGAGTATCATATCTATAAACGGCAGATAAGGTTTCAGCACCTGCGGGTCCGTTTTCGGTTTTATGGATATTGCCGCCTTTATGCCTTTGCTTCTTATGTACTGCAGCGTTTCTATCGGATTGTCGCACGCCTCGTGGTGTATGGTTATGCCGTCCGCTCCGGCGGCAGCGAAAGAGTCGATATAACGCAGCGGGTCTACTATCATGAGATGGACGTCAAAAAACTGATCCGTCATTTTGCGGATGCATTTATATACCGGGGCGCCGAAAGAGATGTTAGGAACGAATATGCCGTCCATAACGTCTATATGAAGATATTCCGCGCCCGCTTCTTTTGTTTTAAGTATCTGTTCTCCCAGCTTTGAAAAGTCCGCGGAGAGTATGGATGGTGCGATCTTTATCATAAGAACTCCTTGTTTGTCATTGTCTTTTATTAGTATAGAGCAGCCGTTTTGATTTTTCTACCTATAAAATGTTAAATAAATAATATCGCATATTCAAAAAAACTTTTTTAAATATATTGAAATTTTCATTTTATTGTTGTATAATATGAAAGATTGATACTAAAGGAAAAAATTATGGCACAGGCAAACAACACGGAAAGATATTTATTTCATCAGGGAACGTATTTTCAAGCATACGAATATTTAGGCGCGCATAAGACGGAAGACAAAAACGGTGACGTTTATACCGTTTTCCGCACATGGGCGCCCAACGCCGATGCGGTCTACGTTACCGGTGATTTCAATAACTGGGACGAATCCACACCTATGAGCCGCGTAACGAAAAAAGGCTTGTGGGAAGCGAAAGTAAAAATAAATTTCAAAAACGAAGACAAGTTAAAATACAAATATCTCGTTATGCACGGCGGCAAGGCGACTTTCAAAGCCGACCCTTACGGATTTTACGCGGGCACGCACGAAGAGACGGCGACGTTTTTATACGAGCTTCCGTCTTATCCGTGGACTGACGGCGGCTGGATGAACTCGCGCAAAAAGGCGATATGCCAAAGCAACGACAGACCTGCGTACACTTCGCCCATGAATATATACGAGGTGCATCTCGGCTCGTTCATGCGCAGACCCGGCGGCGGTTATCTGAGCTACCGCGAGCTTGCGGACAGACTCGGTCCTTACGTCAAGAAAATGGGTTATACGCACGTTGAACTTCTGCCCGTCGCGGAGCATCCGCTTGACGAGAGCTGGGGATACCAGATATGCGGATTTTTCGCTCCGACCTCCCGCTTCGGCGAGCCTGCCGACTTTATGTATTTCGTAAACAGGCTCCACTCGTACGGAATAGGCGTTCTGCTTGACTGGGTGCCGGCTCACTTCTCCAAAGACGAGCACGGTTTATACGAGTTTGACGGCACGCCGTGCTACGAATATCAGAGCGAATACAGAAAAGAACATAAAATTTGGGGCACGCGCTTCTTTGATTTAGGGCGCGAGGAAGTACAGTCTTTCCTCATATCAAACGCGCTTTACTGGCTTACCGAATATCACATAGACGGTCTGCGAGTTGACGCAGTTGCGTCTATGCTGTATCTTGACTTTGACAGAGGGCCGGGCGAATGGGAGCCTTCGCAGGACGGATCCAACAAGAATTACGAGGCGATAGCGTTTTTCAAAAAGCTCAACACCGCGGTGTTTGAAAGATACGCAGACGTGCTTATGATAGCCGAGGAATCAACGGCGTGGCCCATGGTGACAAAACCGGTATATTTAGGCGGTCTCGGCTTCAGCTTCAAGTGGAACATGGGATTTATGAACGATATGCTCAAGTACGTATCGACAGACCCCGTTTTCAGATCTAAAATACATAACGACATTACGTTTTCCATGACGTATTCGTTTTCGGAAAATTTCATACTCGCCATATCTCACGACGAGGTCGTGCACGGCAAAAAATCTCTGCTTGACAAGATGTTCGGCGACTACGATATGAAATTCGCCGGCTTCCGCACGTTCCTTACTTATATGACGTGCCATCCGGGCAAGAAGCTGCTTTTTATGGGCTCTGAGTACGGGCAGTTCAAGGAATGGAACTGCAGTTCTCAGCTTGAATGGTTCATGACCGGATACGAAAACCACGCGAATCTTCTGCGCTTCACCTCCGCGCTCAATCATTTCTATCTCGATACGCCGGAACTCTGGGAAAGAGATTTCTCCTGGGACGGCTTCCGCTGGGTAAAGGTGGACGACGCGGACAGAAACACGGCGGTATTTTTAAGATACGGCGCGGACGGAGATTACGTTTTATGCGCTTTCAACTTCTCCGCCGTTGAGATAAAAGACTACACGGTGGGCGTTCCGGACGCGGGACTTTACCGCGAGGTGTTCACCACTTCACCTACACGGTCGCTGCCCGTACCCGCGAAAAAGATCAGATCCGACGGATTTGACCGCAGCATAAAAATAAATCTGCCGCCGCTTTCGGCGTCGATATACAAAGGTGAAATATTAAAACCCGTTAAATAAATTTAAAGGAGACACAGATATGCTTCAGAAGAAAGAGTGCGTTGCCATGCTGCTTGCCGGCGGTCAGGGCAGCCGACTGTATAATCTGACCGAGAAGAACGCGAAGCCCGCGGTGCCTTTCGGCGGCAAGTACAGGATAATTGACTTTACACTTTCCAACTGCGTAAACTCCGGAATTGATACCGTCGGTGTTCTGACGCAGTATCAGCCCTACGTTTTAAACGAGTATATCGGGAGCGGACAGCCCTGGGACCTTGACAGAACGTACGGCGGCGTAAAGATACTTCCCCCGTATCAGAGAGCTAACGGCGCTTACTGGTACAAGGGAACGGCAAACGCCATTTATCAGAACCTCGGCTTTATTGAAAGATACGACCCGGATTACGTGCTTATCTTATCCGGCGACCATATCTATAAAATGAATTATTACGAGATGCTGAAGCATCATAAGGAAAAAGGCGCGGACTGCACTATTGCGGTCATTGACGTTCCGCTGTCCGAGGCGTCGCGCTTCGGTATAATGAACACGCGCGAAGATAATTCCATATACGAATTTGAAGAAAAGCCGGCGCATCCGAAGAGCACGAAAGCTTCCATGGGTATTTACATATTCGGCACGGACGTTTTGAAGAAATATCTTGAAGAAGACGACAACGACCCGAATTCGTCAAACGACTTCGGCAAAAACGTGATACCGAAAATGCTGGCGGACGGCGTAAAGATGTACGCGTATCCTTTCAAGGGTTACTGGAAGGACGTCGGAACCGTACAGAGCCTCTGGGAAGCGAATATGGACCTTATAGGCGATCAGCCGGCGCTCGATCTGCGTACGCGCGAATTCAGGATATACTCCCGCAATTCCACAAGACCGCCGCATTTCGCCGGCGAGAAAGCGAAAATAGTCAATTCTCTTGTGACTGAGGGCTGCGAGGTATACGGCACGGTAATAAACTCCGTTTTATTCGGCGGCGTTAAGGTCGCCGCGGGGGCGACGGTGCGCGACTCCGTTATATTTGAAGAAACGGAAGTTGCGGAAGGATCCGTGATAGATTATTCGATCCTTGACTGCCGCATAAACGTCGGCAAAAACTGCGTTATAGGCGCGCCTGCGGCGGAAGGCGGAAAGATAACGCTTTTAGGCGCGGATATGAAGATACCGGACGGCACGAAAATAGAGTCCGGCACCATGACGAGCAAGCTTACAAAGGAGGTAAAGTAAAATGTCCGTAACGGGTATCATTTTTTCAAACATACACGACAACAACCTGCCGGAGCTTACGCGTCTGCGTACGATGGCTTCAGTTCCTTACGGCTGCAGATACAGATTTATCGACTTTGCGCTGTCCAACATGGTCAACTCCGGCGTTACGAGCATAGGCATAATAACGCAGGCTAACTATCAGTCACTGTCCGACCACATAGGCACCGGTAAAGACTGGGACCTCGCGTCAAGAGCCGGCGGCATAAAGCTGATACCTCCGAATATGACGGCGTTCGCGCAGGACAACAGACGCGCGCACGTTACCACGCGTCTTGAATCGCTCAAATCCGCCACGGTTTATATTGCAAGCAGAAACGAAGAGCTCGTAGTGTTATCCGACTGCGACGTTATATGCAACGTGGACCTGGGCGATATGATAGATTTCCATCAAAAGACCGGCGCGGACATAACCGTTGCGGTAAAGAAGACGACGCTTACGCCCGAGACTGCGATGAAAAACGTAATAGTCAAGTCCGATGACGAGGGCAGGATGAACGATATGCTCATATACCCGAGAGACGTATCGGGCGAGTGCAGCATAAGCCTTAACATAATGGTGCTGCGCCGCGACAGGCTGCTTGAAATAATAGCGGACGCATCCGCTCACGGATATACCTCTTTCAACACGGATATACTGTTGAATCAAAAAAATTTATATAAGATAATGACGTACGAATACGACGGATATTTTGCCTGCGTAAGCTCTTTGTCCGAGTATTTTACGTGCAGTATGGAGCTGCTCGATCCCGCGGTAAGACACGCGCTGCTTGAAGTCAAAAACAGACCGGTTTACACAAAAGTGCGCAATTCACCGCCCACGAGATATACGGAAGGCTCGTTTGTCAAAAATTCGCTTTTAGCTGACGGCTGCGTCATAAGCGGCCACGTGGAAAATTCCATAATTTTCCGCGGTGTTACGGTATCGGCCGGCGCCGTAGTTAAAAATTCCATAGTAATGCAGAGCAGCTTTATAGGCAAGAACTGCAGCCTTAACTGTGCGATTTTAGACAAGAACGTCGTTATAAAAGACGACCGGATCCTGTCCGGCCATCAGACCATTCCGTTCTACGTTCCCAAAAATTCTATTGTATAAGGTAAGGTCAAATGAAGATTTTATATGCCGCGTCTGAGGTTTTGCCGTTTTCTTCATCCGGCGGACTTGCGGACGTTATGGGTTCTCTTCCCCGGGCGCTGAAAAAACAGCAGCCGGACAGCGACGTAAGAGTCGTGTCTCCTCTGTATACGTCCATACGCGACGAATACAGAAAAGAAATGAAAAAGGAAAAAGAATTCCGCGTGAGGCTCAACTGGCGCGACCAGTACTGCGCGGTCTTCAGCCTTGAAAAAGACGGCGTTATTTACTATTTTTTGGATAACGAATATTATTTCAAGCGCGGCTCGCTTTACGGCAATTACGACGACGGGGAGAGATTTGCCTTTTTCAGCATGGCGGTGCTCGATCTTATGTCGGTTTTGGATTTTTATCCCGATATTCTGCACGCAAACGACTGGCAGACGGCGCTGTCCGTTATATATCTGAAAACGAAGTTCTCCGTATCCGATAAATACCGCGATATAAAAGCCGTGTTCTCGATACATAACATACTGTTCCAGGGACAGTTCGACCACGCTATTTTAGGCGACGTTTTCGATCTGCCGCAGGGACTTTCGCAGATAGTCGACTACAGAGGCTGTATAAACCTTATGAAAGGCGCTATAGTCTGTGCGGACAGCGTGCTGACGGTAAGCGAAAGATACGCGGAGGAGATAAAAACGGAGGAATATGGGCACGGTCTTGACCCGATAATACGTATGTATTCCTGCAAGCTCTCCGGAATTTTAAACGGCATAGACTACGATTACTACGACCCGCAAAAAGACAAGGCGCTTTACAAAAACTACACATACAGAAGCGTAGGAAGAAAAGCTGAAAACAAGACCGCACTTCAGGCGGAGCTCGGTCTGCCCGTGCGCGCCGACGTTCCGATGATCTCCGTCATAAGCCGTCTGACCGACCAGAAAGGTCTTGACCTTATAAAAGACAAGGCGGACGAGTTGTTGGGAGACGACGTTCAGCTCGTAGTGCTCGGCTGCGGCGACAGATATTACGAGGACTTTTTCAGAGGCCTGCAGTACAGAAGAAGCGACAAGATGCGCGCGCTTATACTTTACGACAAAGAACTTTCAAAGCGGATATACGCGGCGTCCGATATATTCCTCATGCCGTCAAAAACGGAGCCGTGCGGACTGTCTCAGATGATAGCCTCGCGCTACGGCGCCGTACCGGTAGTGCGCGAGACGGGCGGTCTTTACGATTCAATCAAGCCGTACAGATTCGTTGACGGAAAGCATATAGGAAACGGCTTTACGTTCTTTTCCTACAACGCCTCGGATATGTTGTACGTAACGCGTGAGGCGACGGCGACGTACCAGGCGAAAGAGGAATTCCGCGAGCTTGTCGTAAACATCATGAAGCACGATTTTTCATGGAAAGCTTCCGCAAAAAAATACGCGGAATTATATAAATCATTAGCACCCGAAAGGTAACAAACGATGACAGAACCCGAAATAAAACAGCAATTATGTGAAAAGCTGGGCAAATACTTTGCCGCAACGCCGGAGGACGCGTCCGACGAGCAGATGTATAACGCGACGCTCATGACGATACGCGACATTCTTATGAAGCGCAACACCGCGTTTGAAAAGAAATCCGCCGAGGAAGGCGCGAAAAAAGCGTATTATATGTGCATGGAGTTCCTTATAGGTCCGTCGCTCAACGCGAATCTGCGCAACCTGGGACTTTATACCGAATATGAAAACGTACTTTCATCGTTCGGCTTTTCGCTTTCCTCATTTATAAAAAAGGAAGCGGACCCGGGACTCGGAAACGGCGGTCTGGGCAGGCTTGCCGCCTGTTATATGAATTCGCTTACGTCGCAGAGCTATCCCGCCACCGGACACTGCATCTGCTACGAATACGGTCTTTTCAAGCAGAAGATCGTTGACGGAGAGCAGGCGGAGCTGCCCGATATATGGCTGCCGAGCGGCGAGGCGTGGCTCATACCGCGCACGGACCAGGCGGTCACGGTCAAATTCGGCGGCAGGATAGAAGAGATCTGGCGCGACGGCAGGATGTATATCGAAGTTCACGACGCGGAAGAGGTGGAAGCCGTTCCGTACGATATGCTCATATCCGGAGCTGACACGGAGGCGGTGAACAACCTGCGTCTGTGGCGCGCGCGCGATTTCAGAAACTTTGATATGAAAGCGTTCTCGCAAGGGCGTTATCTTAAAGCGCTTGAAGAAAGCACGAACGCGGAGCTTATATCAAAGGTGCTTTATCCGTCCGACGATCACGACGCGGGCAAATTACTGCGCCTGACACAGCAGTATTTCCTCGTTTCCGCGGCTTTGCAGAACATCCTGCACGACCATCTTGAAAAACACGGCACGGCGGACGATCTGCCGGAATTCGCGGCGATACATATAAACGACACGCATCCGGCTATGTGCGTGGCGGAGCTTATGCGCCTGCTTCTTGACGAATGTGACTACAGTTGGGAAAGAGCGTGGGATATCACGTCAAGGACCATGTCGTACACGAATCACACCGTTATGCCGGAGGCGCTTGAAGTCTGGCGCGAGGATCTTTTCAAGCTCAGACTGCCGCGTATTTACGCCATAATCTGCGAGATAAACAGAAGATTCTGCGAAAAGCTCTGGGCGGACAAGTCAAACGACCGCGACAAAATAGCGCGTATGTCCATAACCGGCAGCGGCGTTGTGAAGATGGCGAATCTTTCCGTCGTCGGCTCGCATACCGTAAACGGCGTTTCGGCGCTTCATTCCGAAATACTGAAAAAGACCGTTTTCTCCGACTTTTACAGCGTTGAGCCGTGGAAATTCACGAACGTGACGAACGGCATAGATCACAGAAGATGGCTTTTGTATTCAAATCCGGGGCTCACTTCCCTGCTCGACCAGTGCATAGGCGACGGGTATAAGACGAAGCCGGAGCTTTTGTCCGAATTCTCGGCTTTCCGTAACGACAAGACCGTACTTGAAGAGCTTGCAAAGATAAAGCACGATAATAAAATAAGACTTTCCAACTACGCAAAATCCGAAAAAGGCATGACAATAGACCCGGACACCGTGTTTGACGTACAGATCAAGCGTATGCACGAATACAAGCGCCAGCTTCTCAACGTAATACGTATAATCTCTCTGTATAACGCCATACTCGAAGATCCGGATATGGATATAGAACCGCAGACGTATATCTTCTCCGCGAAAGCGGCGCCGGGATATTACCACGCAAAACAGATAATCAAACTTATAAACTACCTGAGCGAAGATATTAAAAAACATCCCGAATTCAACGGCAAACTGTCCGTCGCGTTCCTTGAAAATTACTGCGTATCGCTTGCGGAAAAGCTTATACCGGCGGCGGAAATATCCGAGCAGATATCTCTTGCCGGCAAAGAGGCGAGCGGCACGGGCAACATGAAGCTTATGATGAACGGCGCGGTGACGATAGGCACGCTTGACGGCGCGAACGTTGAGATGCGGCAGCAGCTTGACGGCAAATCGTTTTACCTGTTCGGCTTGAAGACGGACGAGGTCGATTCCCTCTGGGCGTCCGGCTATTCCTCCGCTTCATACTTTGCAAAGTCCGAAATACTGCAAAACGTCATAAAGACGCTGAACAAAGGCTTTAACGGCGTATCGTTCTCCGACTTTTCAAATTATCTGCTTTACGCAAAGGGCATACCCGATCCTTATATGTGCTTTGCGGACTTTGCGTCGTATAACGACGTACACAACAAAATGATGAAGGATTACAGAAACAAAAAGGCGTGGGAGCAGATGAGCCTTGACAATATTGCCGCCTCCGGCATATTCTCATCCGACCGCTCCGTACGCGAATACGCGGACAATATCTGGCACATTAAACCCATTGTATGACACAGATCACGACAGGCATTTATCCGGACGAACGGTCGCTTTCGCGCCCTTTCATATATAAATATGAAGACGGCGGGATAAAAGCGTATATAAAGCGCGCGTATTGCGCGTCAGGCTGTGAAGCCGTTATATACTGCGACGATACGGGAATAACGGATACGGTAAAGTGTGAATACGACGGTATAAGCGGAGACTACGACGGCTTTGCCGCCGTGTTTTCCGGTCTGCCGGGACTTTACTACGTTACTTTCCGCATCAGTACGGATGACGCCTTGTATTTCGTCCACAGCGAGGGCGACGAGATACACGGACGGTTAAGAGACGACATAGATAAGTGCGGCAGATTTCAGCTGCTTATAACGTCGGCGCACAAAGACGTTTTTGCCGGCTTTAAAAACGGGAATATGTATCATATTTTCGTGGACAGATTTTTTAAAAGCGGCAAAAGCGGCAGGCGTGACGACGCGGTCTATAACGACGACTGGGACAACGGCGTGCCCGAATATACCGAATATCCAGGTATGCCTATGCCGAACAACACGTTTTTCGGCGGAGATATTTACGGCATTGCCGAAAAGCTGTCTTATATAAAGCGGCTCGGCTGCGATATCTTATATCTTTCCCCTATATTCGAGGCGTTTTCAAACCACAAATACGACACGGGCGATTACACCGTTATCGACAAATGCTTCGGCGGCGAGGAAGCGTTTGTAAAGCTGTGCGATAAAGCGCATAAAGCCGGGATGAAAATAATCCTTGACGGCGTTTTCAACCACACCGGCGACAACAGCGTTTATTTCAACAAATACAAAAAATACGGCGAAGGAGGCGCGTATAACGACGTCAATTCTCCGTATTACAGATGGTATTCTTTTAAATCATATCCGGACGATTACGAATGCTGGTGGGGCGTAAAGGCTTTGCCCGCGCTCAAATCAAACGAAGCCGACATTATTGAATTTTTCACGGGAAAAGACGGCATCATACGCCGGTATCTGCGCCTCGGCGCGGACGGCTGGCGGCTCGACGTCGCGGACGAGTTATCGGATACGCTGCTTGACAGGATAAAAGCCGCGGCGGAAGAAGAAAAACCCGGCTCAATAATCATAGGCGAGGTCTGGGAGGACGCGTCAAACAAGATTTCGTACGGCAAGCGGCGGCATTATTTCTCACACAGCCAGCTTGACTCCGTAATGAATTATCCGCTGAAGGACGCGGTCATAAACTATGTAAAAACCGGCGACACGAACGGATTTTTAAAGGCGTATACGGAGGTCTACCGCCATTACCCGCCGTACGTGACAGATTGCGTTATGAACTTTTTGGGCACGCACGACACGGAGCGGATAATGACCGTTTTGGGCGGCGAGCCCGCGGGCGACCTGCCCGGCTCGGTGCTTGCGTACAAGCGCATGAACGAAGAGCAGTATAAGCACGCGAAAAAGCTGTTTTTCACCGCGTTTTCGCTTCTCTGCTTCTGCCCCGGTATATGCAGCGTGTTCTATGGCGACGAGGCGGGCATGCAGGGCTACCGCGACCCGTTCAACCGTATGCCTTATCCGTGGGGGCGCGAAGACAAGACGGTCACATCAAAGGTGCGCTCGCTTCTTAAATTAAGAAAAAACATAAGCGGCAGACTTGAAATAATCTGCGCGGACGACGGACTTCTGATACTTAAACGCGCGGAGCATATTTATATTTCAAACACGTCGGATAAAGATAAATACGTTTACACAGGCGACGGATACGAAGCCTTAAACGGAAAAATAAAAGGCGATGAGCTGTGCGTAAAAAGCGGCTCATACGCGATTCTACACAGAGCAAAGGAAACAAAATAATGATCAGGCTGTATGAACACGGCGTAAAGCTGGAAAACGGCGGTTTCGTACCGTCAACGGATACAAGCGCAAGAGAAAAAACAATAGCTTACGGGATCTTAAGAGCTCACAGCAAGACCGGCGTCGATAAACTCAAGATCAAGTTTGACGCTATGGCGTCGCACGATATAACGTACGTCGGCATAATCCAGACGGCGAGAGCCACGGGAGCTCTTTCAAAATTCCCGATACCGTACGTACTGACAAACTGCCACAACTCACTGTGCGCGGTAGGCGGGACGATAAACGAGGACGACCACAAATTCGGTCTGTCCGCCTGCGTTAAATACGGCGGCATATTCGTGCCCGCGCATGAGTCCGTCATTCACTCTTATATGCGCGAAAATCACGCCGGATGCGGCAAAATGATAATCGGCTCGGATTCACACACCAGATACGGCGCGCTCGGCACGTTAGCGGTCGGCGAAGGCGGTCCGGAGCTTGTAAAACAGCTTGTTGATATGACTTACGATATAGACGCGCCGCAGGTGATAGCCGTTAAGCTGACGGGCAAGCCAGCGCCGGGCGTCGGTCCGCACGACGCGGCGATCGCGCTTATAGGCGCGGTGTTCAAGAACGGCTTTGTTAAAAACAAAGTGCTTGAATTCATTGGCGACGGCATAAAAAATCTGCCCATGGAATACAGAAACGGAATCGACGTTATGACGACGGAAACTGCGTGTCTTTCGTCTATCTGGGAAACGGACGAAAAAACCGAAGAATACTTGGCAAAGCACAACAGAGCCGGAGATTACAAAAAACTGACATCATCAGACGGCGCGTATTACGACGGCGCGGTAGAGCTTGATTTATCAAAGCTCGAGCCGATGATCGCTCTTCCCTTCCACCCGTCAAACGCTTATACCATAAGAGAATTCAACGAAAACGCGGCGGATATACTT
>JAEEGW010000206.1 GCA_016280525.1 Clostridiales bacterium | reverse complement strand
GACGCGCAGGCAACTTTGACGTCCTTTATATCGTCCTCCGTCGCGTCTATCGGGCAGTAGACCGGGCAGCCGTAGAGTATCGCGTACATATACGCGCTGTCGTTTGCCGGGATGCCCCAGCCGCCGCGTTTGCCGGGCAGACCTATCCACGGTACGACTATGCAGTCGTGGTACACGAGCTCCAACAGAGGTATCGGCACGCCGACGGGATTTGAATCCTCCGCACCCAGAATTTCCGTATAGAACGGCGCGTGGTGGCAGAGCGCAAGCGACGGAAGGATGCAGTCAAGCACCTCTTCGGACGACGGGATAATTCCGCGTGAAGTGAGCATATCAAGGCAGTGTCTTCTGTTGTCCGCGCAGTCGCGGCGCGTGCACATATGGTCTTCGTTAAAACATTCGTCAAGCTCGACGACGGAGAAAACGTCAAGATACGATGCTTCTATATCGATGCCGAGACGCCTGAATTCGTCATAATTGCGCCTTACGTAGTCCGGCGCAAGCTCCGAGCATAAAAACGTATGCTTTCCGCCGTTCCATACGTCGTGGAACGGATGTGTGCCGTCCTGATAAACGAGCGCTTCGTCAAAGCTGAAGTCGGGGTTGTCGTAATAATAATCTCTGTACTGGTCGTGTATGCCGAAAATATAATCGATTTCTTTGCACGTATCCGCAAGTCTTTTCATGCCTTCCGCGCCTCCGGCTCCCTCGTGCGGCGGGAAAGGCGACGGGTGCAGATTGTCGTAGCCGTGGAAGCCCCAGCCGTCAAAATGCGTGTACGCCTTATCCAAACCGAGCTTTTTCAGACGTTTCAGCTGTTCGGCTCTTTCGTCAAAGCTCGTGTATCTGTCGTTGTTTTCCGGGTGTTCCCTGTCGTAGAACATGGATTCCGGCGCGGTGTGAACGGCTATACTCGTGTGTATGACCGGGCGGCCGATAAGACGGGCGACGTTTTTGTTCTTTGCGATCTTTTCTTTAAGAGTTATGAGTCCGCCGCGCTCTTTTACGTATTCGCGGTAGCATTTTGCCATGACGTTGTAGTCGCAGTTCTCCCTGAAACAGAAACGTATCTTTCTCGTGTAGCTCATGCGGCCGAGCGACGTAAGCCATACCGGCGCGATGTTTTCGCCCTCCGGCAGATATTTGCAGTCGTACGGCGTTTCAAATATGGCGGTATAGCCGCTGCCGTCCCGCACCTGACCGTATATCGGCATATACGCGTCGCGCTGGAATACGAGCCCGGTCTCAACGATTATCGGATCGCCCGCCGGGATAAGCGTGCCCTGCATACGTGACAAGACAGTGTAACCGTGCCCTTTTTCCGCATCAAATTCAAACGGAGCAGGAAAACTGACGTATTCTATTTCTTTATCCGTGTCGCCCAATACGTTTATATTGAAAAACACGTCGCCGGTGGTGCGGTCTATGCCGATGCGCGCGACGGCGTACACGCCGCTTTGACCAAAGCCGCGGTAAACGGCTTTTATTACCTCACCCGTGCCGGAATGAAACTTCTGCACCTCGCACGGCGCGGGAAAATCGACTACCCTGCCGTCCGAGAATTTTATATAAGGTTTTCTCTTCATTGCCCATACGGAGCCGTTGCCGAGCGTGACGGTAAAAACGTTTTCCTCCGGCAGTATCTGCAGCGTCAGTCCGTTGTTTTTTAATACGATCTCTTTCATAATTCCTCTTTCGTTTTTTTCTTTATTGTATCATAATAACTCGGGTTTGTAAAGATGTTTTTTTACATTAATAAATTTTCTTCCGGTGGGGTCGGCGCCCATGACGCCCTGCCTGTAGGGGCGACCATCGGTCGTCCGTTTTTCGACCGCAAAAAGTCCCGTTGATTTCAACTGGGGAATGGCGGGGTTTGGGGCGGTAAGGGGGGTGGGGAGCCCCAAATGTCGCGTAGCGACACAGATCGTCCCGTAGGGACTCCTGTTTTTATTCTTTATTCTTTATTATTTACGGACGACCAATGGTCGCCCCTACAATTCACGTCACGAAGTGACATATCGCATCGAAGATATATCGCACCGTCAGGTATATCGCGTTCCGCGCCAGCGGAACATCTCGCATTGCGTAACGGCGATATATTTGCTTTGCAAATGCGATATACGCTCACTGTGTTCGCGTGCGATATATTTGCTTAGCAAATGCGATATGCGCCCGCACAGCGAGCGCGTGAAAAACGGGCGACTGATGGTCGCCCGCCTTAATTCTGAATTCTTAATTCTTAATTACGGTTCTACTACCGTTCCCTCAAACAGTATCACGTCGTCATACGTCGTTATGATGAATCCGAACTCCCTGTCAAGCACGAAATCTCTGCAATACATTTCGTCCGGTATCATGATAGACGTTTCTTTACTTAAAATTATCGTTACCGCCGCGCCTTCAACGCCGGTCTCATCTACGTTCACAGCCGCCTGATGGATTATATCGGACACGGCGAAGCTGCCTTCGAGCAGCGGCGTCGTATATCCTGTAAACGCGCTGCCGAGAAATCCGTTATCCTCAAATACGGATTTCAGGTCGGTCTCGCTTTCAACTCTGAATTTCGGGAAGATGCACCTCGTGTACCTTTCAATATAATCGCCGTGGTCCACTCTGTAGCTCGTGCGCGCGTTTATGGTGTCGAGAGTTTCCTTCGTCATTACCTCTTTTACCGTAAATTCGTCTTTCGGCAGGATCAGCTTGACTTTATATCCGTTTTCCGTTTTTATGCTGAAATAATACGCGTTCTTCGTCGCGGCTACCTCTCCCGGGGTGTATTCCGTTATGAGGAACTCTTTTTCCTCGGCTTTGCCGTTTGATACAAACATCCTGTTCTCCGTCTTCAGCTCATCGTCGCCCCAGACGTCCTTAAGATACAGCGTGTTTATTATCGCGAAAACCGTATTCGGATCAAAGTCGAAATCAAGTTCTATAAGTCCTCTCGTCTTTTCGCGTATAAAATCTTTAATGGCTTTATCCGCCGCGCTGACGTTTGTTGAAAACGGAGTGCTGTGAGCATAGCAGAACAGTTTTTCCGCAAGCATGTCGAGCGTCTCCTGGTCCGCTTCTCTTTCGCTGTCTATCCAAACGGTATTGGTAAGATCGAGTTTTGAAAGAAGCTCGCCTTCATAGCTGTTTTCGCGCACCAGGCTTAAGAAAAGCTGTTTCGTCTTTTCAATATCCGTCTGATCCATGCCGAACAGAGTTTCGATATCAGCCCTGACACCTTCGTCGCCTATCGCGTTTAGTATCGCAAGCGCCATATATGCGGACAGAGGCGACTCGGTATAGTTTCCTTCTCTGTCAGCTGCCGACATTGTATATATTTTATTCGCAAACGAAGACAGCTTTGCTTTGAAATCCGCGTCGTCAAAGTATACGCCGTTTCCCTGCTCGTTATATACCACCGTATTCAAAAGACGCGTTTTCATCGCTCCGGCTCCGCCTTCGCCGTAGCCGCTTATCTGTCTGAAAAGCACGGTGACGTCCTTGTTGTTTACTTTGCCGTCGCCGTTTACGTCGTAATCGGCGCAGAGCTCCGAAAACGTGCTGACGGATCTGAGCAGCTGCACAACGTCTTTATTATTTACGTCTCCGTCGTAATTGACGTCGCCGGAAAGATCCGACGCCGATATAGGAGCCGATAATAAAACGGTCGATAATATAATTGCCGCCGCTATCAAAAAGCATATCGTTTTTTTCATGGCAAATCTCCTTTTGTATATTATCCTATCATCATTTTACATCATAATCTATATGTTGTCAATATAATAATCGAAAAACATAAAGCAAATTCACAATAATATAACCAAAATCGTATTTATTTGTATTGATTTACGTTATTATGCGTGTATAATTAACTTATATTACCAAAGGAGGAAGTTATGAGATACAATTACAGAACACAGGGCGTCTGCTCTCAAATGATAAGCTTTGATATTGACGGGGACGTTATATCGAACATCGTTTTCACGGGCGGATGCAACGGCAACCTGAAAGCCATATCAAAACTGGTGGACGGCTGGACGGTTGAAAAAATAGAACAGTATTTAAGCGGCAACACCTGCGGTTTTAAGAACACGTCCTGCGCGGATCAGCTTGCAAAAGCCGTGCGCGCCGCATATAATGATACAAACAAATAAACTTTTTTAGCGTTTTATAACGCCGTCATCATGGAAAGAAATAAAAAGATAATACAGACAAGTGTTTTAGGTATAATAGTAAACCTGGTGCTTGTCGCTTTTAAAGCTTTCGTCGGGCTTTTCTCGGGTTCCGTCGCCGTTATTTTAGACGCGGCAAACAACTTATCCGACGCGTTATCGTCCGTTATAACGATAATAGGAACGAAGCTTTCCGCAAAAGCCCCGGACAAAAAGCATCCGTACGGCCACGGAAGAGTTGAATACATAACGTCCGCAATAATAGCCGCGATCGTGCTTGTTACGGGCGCTTTGTCGCTGAAAGAATCCATTGAAAAGATAATAAACCCGACAAAAGCAGAATACAACGCGGCGGCGATCGTAATAATCATCGCGGCGATTGCAGCAAAGATAGTCATAGGGTTATATTACAAAGCAACCGGCAAAAAGCTTAACGCAAACGTGCTTATCGCGTCCGGCTCCGACGCTTTGTCCGACGCGTTTTTGTCCGGCGGTACGCTTATCGCCGCCGTTGTCAGTCTAATTTGGAATATCACGATCGAAGGCTGGATAGGCGCAATTATTTCAATATTCATAATCCGCGCGGGCGTTATGATAATAAAAGAGACGTTTGACAGCATAATAGGCACGCGTGCGGATCCCGAACTTACGGAAAAGCTGAAAGAGAGGCTCTGCGGATACGAAAACGTGCTCGGCTGCTACGATCTTGCCCTGCACAACTACGGTCCGGACCAGATAATCGGCTCCGCGCACATAGAAGTGCCGGACGATATGACCGCGGATAAGATACATAAGCTGACGAGAAAAATATCCGCCGATATTTATATGGAATTCGGCATTATTCTGACCGTCGGCATCTACGCATCAAACAACAGCGAAAAAGCGGCGGAGATAAAGGATGCGCTTATGGAGATCGCAAAGGACTGCCCCGGACTTCTTCAGATTCACGGCTTTTATCTTGACGAGGAAAGCAAGACCGTGACGTTCGATCTCGTTACGGATTTCAAAGCGGACGCCAAAGCGATAAACGATAAGATAACGGGCGAAATAAAAAGTAAATATCCCGATCACGAATTTTACGTGGTGCTTGATTCGGACTACAGCGACTGATAAAAAAGTACCGTATTTTGAAAAATATTTTTATAAAACATCTTGACAAAAGAGTTATTTTGTGATATATTGTTTAG
>JAEEGW010000205.1 GCA_016280525.1 Clostridiales bacterium | reverse complement strand
ACTTTTCTGTTACTGTAACTGCGACGGCTGCCGCGGAAGAGGAAGATGAAGAAGCAGGGGCTGCCGCGAATACGGCAGCCCCTAATGAATTGCGCCGTGCGGCGCGTGAATTGTCTTTCGACGTGAATTGCCTGACGGCGTAAATTGCCCTGCGGGGCATAGAGCGGCGCAATTCAATTCACAACGGCTTTGCCGTTAATTCACGGCGATAGGGGTTCCCCAACGCTCTCCGGTTCGCGTCGGGGAACCCCTTACCGGCGAGCTAAATACGACGTCGCCGTGCTAAATTTGTTTCACAAGCTATATTCGGCTCCTCCGAGCTTAACGGCGAATTTAATTTAGCTGAAAACCGCAGGTTTTCAATTTAGCTTTTGCCGATCGGATTTTCAGTACAATACAAAAACAGGTTGATTCATTATCAGCCTGCTTTTATATTGACAAACAAATTTGCTTGTGCTATAATGTAGAAGGTTTATAAAGCTTTATGCAATCAAAAAAATTTTGATTCGCATAAATCCACAAAACCATATAGAAATAACCAAGTAGAAAGGTAAAAGGAAATAAAAAATGAACACACTTTACATTGATGCTCAGACAATAACTATGCTGCCGTATATCGCTTCTCTTGTTATAACCATAATTTTAGCATTTTCTCTCGCGTTCATACCAGCATCTATAGCAAAGAAAAAAGGCTATAGTAGCGTAGGATTTTACTTTTTCGGATTTGCTGCTTTATTGCCAGCGATAATTGTAGCCTTAGTAATTCCAAACAAGATCGAACAAGCAAAAAAAGATCAGCAAACTGAAGAACTTAAGCAGGAAATAAGAGAGCTAAAAGAGATAATCAAAAATCAAAACAATCAAGATACATAAAAATTATCGGCATTATATCAAAGGAAACATAGTATATGAAAAAACTGATAGTATATTATTCAATGCTCGGCAATACGGAATACGCCGCAGAGAAGATCGCGGAAGCAACGGGCGCGGACGTTCTGCGCATAGCGCCGGACAAGGCGTATCCCGATAAAGGCGCGAAAAAGTTTTTATGGGGCGGAAAAAGTGCGGTGTTCGGAGACAAGCCGCGTCTTTTGCCGTACGAATTCAAAGCGGAGGAATATGATCTTGTCATACTGGGAACGCCCGTATGGGCAAGCAATATAACGCCGCCTTTGCGTACGTTCGTCTGCGATAACAAAGGATCTCTGCAAAACAAACGGATCGCCGTATTTACCTGTTACAGCGGCGGCGGCGCGGAAAAAGCGATAGAAAAGCTGAGAAAACTGCTTGACATACAGTCGTACGAAGCGGAGCTGATCCTCACCGACCCGAAGGACAAGCCGAGCGAGGAAAACGAAAAGAACCTTATAGCGTTCTGTGAAAGTATAAAGAATTTAAAATGATAAAAAAAGCTGCCGAAGACCGGTTCTCATAAGGATAATATGTAAATATTTTGTTAAAATGTCATCATATGCTTGCATTTGATGACATTTATGCATATAATAATAGTGAAATCAGAAAGGAGCTGATATTATGGCAAACGCATTAGTACAATTTCGAACAGACGAAGCGTCAAGGATAAAAGCAATTCAGATTTGTGAGAAGCTCGGGATCGACCTGCAAACGTATATGCGTATGTGCATTGCACGTCTTATCTCGGAAAACGGCATTCCGTTTAGTATGAAATTAAACGATCTGCCGAAGAGCAGGGGCATACTTGCACTGCGGCAAATGGGGAAAATCTCAGAAGAAAACGGCAATTCCGACATGACGCTTGACGAGATAAATGAAGAGATCAAAAACGCTCGAAAAGACGGCAGCGCGGGGGCATTATGAAGTATTACGCTGTCATTGACACGAACGTGCTGGTATCCGCCGCGATTAAACCTGAATCCGTTCCCGGTCAGGTTGTGGAATTGGTATTGGACGGTGTTATCGTTCCGCTCCTGAACAAAGCGATAATCAAAGAATACCGCGATGTGTTGCTGCGCCCAAAATTTGACTTTCCGGAGCAAATCGTCAAAGACGTTCTGAATGAGATAGACGGTCACGGCATATACGTTGACGCCGAGCACATTGACATTGATCTTCCCGATCCTAAAGACCTTGTGTTTTACGAGGTTGTCATGGATATGCGCAAGGAAGAGGACTCATATCTCGTGACAGGAAATATAAAACATTTTCCGGAAAAACCATTCATCGTAACGCCGAGGCAGATGATAGGTATTATTCTAGAATCTTTTGAGTGAACCGTCTTTAAAGTGATGTAGTCCACGATGGATTTTTTACAAATTAAACAATAAACGGAGGAGTTAAATTATCATGCAGCTTCTCCGTTCGTTTTTTTGCCGGTACATTTATAACAACGTTCCGTTGATAACACGACTACGAATTGATAATTGACAAAATTCAAAAACTTAATATAATTAAGACATAAGCTTACAAATAAAATATCGAAAGGGTATTACGTAATGAATATAAAAATAGGAGCAAAAATAAAGTCTTTACGTACGCGCGACGGTGTTACTCAGGAAAAGCTCGCCTCTGCGCTCGGTGTTACTGCTCAGGCTGTCAGCAAATGGGAAAGCGAAAACGGCTATCCCGATCTTGAATACCTTACACCGATCGCAAACTTCTTCAACGTCACGCTTGACGAGCTTTTTGATCATGATCTCGTCGAGAAGCAGAGAAAAATCGACGAATACTGTGCGAAATATGACGAACTTTTCCGCAACTGGTCACCGTCGGAGGAGCGTGTGGAGCTGATGCGTCAGGCGCTGGCGGAATTTCCGGCAAACGAAAACCTGCTTTACCGATTAGCCATGGCTTTATGGTATCAGTGGGACGGTAAAAGATTCCACTGTTACGGCGATCACGAAAAAACCAGGGCTGTGCACGGGTGGGAAGAACCCGTAAAGATTATGGAGGATATCCTTGCAGTATCCGTAAACGACGAAATAAGATCTGAATGCACTCGGACGCTCGCTACTATCTACGCATCCATCGGCGAAAAAGAAAAAGCAATCGAGCTGGCAGGACATTATCCGGAATCAAAAAACACAATACTATGCATAGCCT
The DNA here is from genome assembly GCA_016280525.1 of Clostridiales bacterium. Classification (GTDB taxonomy): domain Bacteria; phylum Bacillota; class Clostridia; order Oscillospirales; family CAG-272; genus UBA1248. Next base: position 2,067 of record JAEEGW010000205.1, on the reverse strand, counting down.
TTCGTTATAATTATTACGACGAATATATTATGTACAGTCAAAAGCTGATTATTGACGGGCTTTATAATCTGACTTATCAATTACCGCGCCGCGCGGATGATCGAAAAACAAAAATAGCGGCTGTGGAAAAGCTGATCGACTTATACAAATTCATTTTCCGCGGAGATTACGGTTTTTATAACACTTACTTATTCAGTCTGTATGACGAATATGCGGAACTGTTGACTGAAGACGATCAAATCGATAAGGCTTTTGAAATGCTTGAAAACGCTTTTGAATATGCAAAAGCCTTTGACGTATATCTGGAAAGACTGCGTAAAGAAGGAAAGGCCGGCTATTCTTCTCCTTTTACGAACAAGATAACGGATGAATCTGAAAGCGTTTACGCGACAAAAAATGTTCCTGGGTTTCTTAACTGCATCTTGAAAGACAAAACTGAAATATATTATAAAAAAATGAGCGGTGACCCAAGATATGACGATCTTGTCAGTCGCGTAGAAAAAGAAATTGCCGAGAAGCAATAGAATAAAAACATTGTGAATCAGATGTCAGACTTTCACTTATCGCGAGTTTCGCGTTTGTGGTACGGCAAAAAATGAAGCTGATTAAAAAGGAACAGAACGGGCAAATTTTCTACCCGTCCTATTCTTATGAGCCGCCTTGCGCCCGTTCTTCTTTATAAGAAATAGCGCGAAGCAGCTTTTTTATTTATTCGTCGTCTTCTTCTTCCGGCTTGACTATTCTTACCGCTATCCTCTCCTCCGGGTCGTCTATGCCGTTATCGCTCAGCGCTTTGCTGCAGTTTTCTATCAGATCAAAATAAACGTCCCAGTAATTTTTCGTGTCGCACCACGCGCGTATAGTGAATATGTACGTGTCGTCGTCAACAGCGGTAAGGCGCGCAAACGGTTTCGGATCGGGCAAAACTCCCTCCGTCTTTGACGTGGCGTCAAGCAGAACGGATTTTACAAGCTCCTGATCTATGTCGTTCGTGATCTTGAAATTCTGGTCCACGCGCCGTTTTTCGGACGCGGTGAAGTTCGTGACGTTCGCGCTCATCAGATCGCCGTTGGGCACGAGTATCTGTTTGTTGTCTATCGTCATTATTTTTGTGTAAAAGATGCTTATGTCTTTTACAAAGCCTTCGGCGCCCGTAGATTCTATATAATCACCTATTTTGAACGGTCTGAATATGAGTATCATAAATCCGCCGGCAAAGTTGGACAGCGCGCCCTGGAACGCCAGACCCACGGCAAGACCGCCGGATGCCATCAGCGCCACAACGCTCGACATCGGCACGCCTAAGATCTCTATGACACCTACAAGAAGAAGCAGGTACAAAAGTATCTTTACACCCTTGTTTACGATGACCTTTACGGTGCTGTTCCATTTTGTCTTATCCGTCGCTTTTGTTACGGCTTTTCCGATAAATTTTATAGCTATGAGTCCGACGATAACTACGGCTATGGCGAGTAAGATCTTGCCGCCGTAGTTGCTGCCCATATCGATAAGTTTTTTTAAGAACTCTTCCATACCCTTACTCCCTTATTTCTTTTTCTTTATTATCACAACTATGACCGCTACGACAGCGGCGACCGCGACAGCGGCGGATACCGCTATGATTATCGGTGTGCTGTCGCTTTTTTTATCTATTTCTGTGTGAGTTAACGTTTCTTCATCCGTTACGCTTGCTTCCTCCGTCTGCTCCGCGCCGGGATCCGCCTCTGTATCCGTCACAACGGTCGCGCCGCCCTTTGCAGTATAGCTGTATTTGAATCTGCCCGCGGGTGCGACGTCGCCCGAGGTATAGAAATTCATTATATCATTATCAAGCACAACGCCGTCCGTCACCTTGAAATTGACCGTGAAATCAGCGTCCGCTATACCTATATCGGCTCTTTTTACTTTGATCTGCATCACGTTCCCGGATACGGTATACTCGCACTCCGCTGTTTTTTCGTTGTCATAGCCGTTTCCTTTGAATTTGTATAAAACGGTCTTATCCGCCGTCGCATCCTTTAAAACGTAATCAAACGATTCCCAGCCGTCAAGCCCGCCGTTTACCGT
>JAEEGW010000204.1 GCA_016280525.1 Clostridiales bacterium | reverse complement strand
GATACTCAAGCAAGTAATAAGGGATAACGATTCTTATGAACTGAGATATATATTAAGCGGGGTCAGATATTTTTCGGATTACAAAGAAGCGATAGTCAGAAATTGTCTCGCGCTTTTATCGCCGCCCGACAGACGCGAACGACGCGTCGATTTTGAGGAAGCGGTCAAGTGCGCGGCCGCGCTCGGCGAGCGCCGTTTCATACTTGACGTAATGCCTTACGCGGCGCTGAGGCTGACAGTCGGGCCGACTGAAAAGAAAAAACGGAGGTGGTTCGGCAGATGACGAACGAATGGGCTGAATTCAAGGATTACACCGATAAGCCGCAGTACACCTCTGCGAAAAAGAGCGACAAGACGTATATAGGTCGCTTCACCTTCGATATGATAAAGGATTTCGTCGGATTCAACCGTATCTTTACGATCCTTGCGCGCGGCTATCTGTTCCACGACAAAGACGGCAACGTTCTTCCGGACGATCCGTATGACCGTATCGACTACGCCTACCGCGCTTTATGCGCGTGGAGCAGTGTTCCCGACAGACGCAAGAACCCGGACGCAAAAGTCGATTTCAGAGAGCTTTCGGACGAGTTCCCGGAACTTGTGGACGCAAAAGGTAACGGGTGGTATATCCGGCACGTGAAAAACCTGTTTGCTTTCTGCAACGAACATTTCGAGCTTCTCACCAAACCGGTTCAGGAAATATTCGACGCGGTAGAGAAAGGTTACACAAAGCAGTGGAAGGATCGCGTCGGGCATTACACCGTTCCGATCTTCGCGCGGAACACCAAAGGCGCGTGGGGCACACGTTTCGACGACGTGATCGCCGAGGCGCTGGAGGCTGGACCGCTTCGCACGGAGGAATACATCCTTCCGTCTGAAATCAAACAAAAGCTTGACGCTCTCGAGATACGCGACAAATACAAACACACGGCGAAAGACCTGACGGCGTTCTACTACGCGAACAAGCACGACGATCTCGAATGGGTCATCCTTCCGATCGCAAACTTCAACGCATATTACCGAGCGACCACCTTTGAAAAGAATTATCTGCCCGCTCTTCCGAAGAACGTTTTCATCCGTGAGACGCTCGACGGGCTTTGCAGATTCAAGGTCGTGCTGTAAGCAAGGGCTTCCGAATGTAAATAACTGCCCCCACTTTTGAGTGAAAGTGGGGGCAGTTATTATAAAATGAAAACAAAGCAAATTAGTTTCGGTTTTATTTCTGCTTCTTCATATTGGTTTTAGTTTTGCGTTTTGATAATAGTAAGAAAATAATATCAAAAACAGTCAAGGGTATTATGTAGTACAGCGAGTTCAGAAGTTCTATCGCTGCAGGAGAGCTGTATTCCGGGTGCTGCAGATGCAGATCGGTTCTTATAGCAACGTGTATTATCATGGCGATAATAATTACTACGTTTATAAAAAACAATACCGTTTTTGACTTGCTTGCATTTGTTTTTTCTGTTTTCATATCTTACACCGCCGCAGATAAAGCGGGATTTATCGTTTTATCGATATATGAGTCGCTGCATATTCTGATCCCCGGCGCGGATATGCTTTCGCCGGGTGCATAATACTCGTATTCCACCGATATTACCGTACCACTGTAATCGGATACGAGCACAACGTTTTTAACGTAGTATTCCGGCAAAAGCTCGCCGCACTTTTTCTTCAGACTGTTAAAAAAGCATATCCAATCAACAATCTCGGCGGGGGAATGATTTTCTACACAATTTACGGTTTCAAGCGTTTCCTTTTCGATCTCGTTAAGACCGTTTGTCAGGTATCTTACGTATTTTGTATTTGCATATCTTTCGCTTTTCATCACTTATTCTCCTTTCATTTAATTGATAACAGGCAATTGTACGATCGCCGCGTATTCGTATTGAAAAACGTTATGATCCGAGGTTACGTAAACAGTTACGTGGTATCGTTTACCGTTTTCGACTTTAACGATTGATCCGACAGTTATCTTAAATTCGTCCTTTGATTCTTCATATACGGCGTCGTCTGGAAATATCACAAAGCTTACCTCTCCGTAAGTCGCTTTGAAATACCCGTCGTTTTTTATAAATTCTTCAACGTTTACGCGTATGCCGGCTTTATATACTTCGATTTGATGATCCCGCATCGCTTTGTAACCGAAAAAGCATATGGTATTAAATAGGACAACTCCGATAATAATTGACAGAACAATAATTGTTTTCTTCTTTTTGCTCATAACGTTTCTCCTGATTTTTTTCATCATCCTCATTATATCACAAAAAATGTAAAAAAACGAAAACTGGGATAAGTGAAGCAAAATTGGGACAACTGCAATGTTTTTTTTCGCAGTTGTCCCGTTTTTTATCTTATAATTCGGTTTTTTAGGCGCTTTTTGCAATATCAAACCGCAAAAACGCGGATATATTCATCCTCAAGCGTCGGCGCGGCGGGCGCTGCTGTGTCGCACGGCTTTGCGTCGGACAGTACGCGGAGATTCACGTCCGTGCCGTCGCTGTGGATGTTTATGACCTTGTATTTGTTCTGATAAGACGTCACCTGCTCCGATCCGCATTTTATGACCCACACCCTGCCGTCCGATTTCTGCGCGAGCGCGGAGGGCGCGCCGCAGTCGGCAATGACGCCTTTCTTCAAGAATATAGCCGTCTTTGCTATGTATTCGATATCCGACACGACGTGCGTGGCGATAATTACGATTTTATCAAGCGATATTTTTGAGATGTAGTTTCTTACGGCTATCCTTTGCTTAGGATCGAGCCCCGCCGTCGGCTCGTCAAGGAGCAGTATTTTCGGGTCTCCGATCACGGCTTGCGCTAACGCGAGCCTCTGTTTCATACCGCCGGAGAACGTGGATGTTTTCATGCTCCGCACGTCGTCGAGCTCAACCGCGCAGAGGATTTCCGTCACCTGCTCCCCCGGATCGTCGACGCCCTTTAACGCGGCGATATAGTACAGATACTCCTCCGCCGTGAACTGCGGGTAAATTCCCGGGTACTGCGGCATATATCCGAGCAGACCGAGATATTCCTCGCCCATTTTCGATATGTCTTTGCCGTTGTACGTTATGACGCCGGAATCCTTTTTAAGATTCCCGGTAATTATGTTCATCAGAGTCGATTTTCCTGATCCGTTAGGACCGAGCAGCGCGTAAACGCCCGGCGAAAACGACAGTGTAAAACCCGATAACGCCTTGTTTTGCTTATAGCTTTTGCTCACGTTATTTATCGAAAGTTCCATTTTATCACCTTCCTTATAAACGGTATGAATAAGATGCACGGAATAACGACGCAGATCAGGATCGATACGGCGACCGCGCTGGTGGATGAGAACAGCTGCATGAATCCGCTTCCGTCAAGCAGAAGCGCCGGGTCGGCGCAGCGTACCGCCTTGTTCTCCGCGTTTTTCAGTAAGAACATAGGTATAACGTAAATCCAAGCCGTCGCCGCCATTGCGGTTATATGATTTTTGATAAGTGACGATATACCGCAGCAGAACAGACAAAGCAGCACGACTCCGATAAATCTCAAAATGAACATGAGCGCGACGTACCAGCCAAGTGACGTTCCGCCGCACGCTTCAAATCCCGGCACGGCGTAAATATTCGTGCCGGGCAGCGCCATTCCGAATTTGAATAATATCGGCAAGAACGTTATGAGAGTGAACGCGGCGTATAACGCGCCGGAGACGGTCATAAGCGCGGCGAATTTTATCCACGGCAGTTTTCCGCGTCCTTTTTTCGTTGTGGTCATAACGCTTTCCGTGTTGTTGACACGATCGTACGTTGCAAGATACGTGCAGAGGAAAACGGCGGACAGGATAAGAAAGATATCCGCGCCGGACTCAAAGAAACGTCTATACCCGCCTTCAAACAAAATCGGCGTGTCTTTGCCTTGCTCATGCAGCTCAGAGAGCCTTTCATATTTTTCGCAAAAAAGTCTGAAGCCCTCGTAATTCGCTATGTAATAGTCCGCCGCCTGAACCGGATCGTCGATACCTTCGACCGATCTGCCGAAACGCATTGCGGAATAAGCTTCAAAGCCGTCGTTTATCTTCTTTTGCTCCGCGTTGTATTCGTCCTCTATTTCATAACAGTATCTGCCCTGCCAGCGCTCGCAGTATTTTTTGTATACCTGCTCCGGATACGGAAAAGCTCTGACGGATATTACCGACACGACTGCTCCGGCGATGAGCGTTAAGGCGATAACGGCGACGCACAGCTTGCTTTTGAGTATTTTTCTGAATTCATACGCGTAAAGCCCGTGCGG
>JAEEGW010000203.1 GCA_016280525.1 Clostridiales bacterium | reverse complement strand
GCGTTAGTTATATCAACGCCGTCCTTCGTTATGGTACCGGTATCCGCTTTCAGCAGCCCTATGAGAATTCGCAAAAGCGTCGTTTTTCCGCAGCCGGACGGTCCTAAGATGGAGAGAAACTCCCCGTCTTTGACCGTGAAGCTGACGGACCGCAGCACTTCTTTTTCTTTATACTGTTTTGATACGCCGTCTATGATCAGCTTATCGTTTAGTGATCCCATTTAGCCTGCAGCCTTTCTTTTTCAGAAAGCGTGTCGTTTGCCATGTTGCCGTATTTGATGTCCGTCGGGAAACCTTCTACAACGGGGATGAAGTCTTTATAAATCTGATCCGGGAAGTATTTTTCGTTATCGCCCTTGCACAGATCCGTTGCGACGTAGTTGAATACGTCCATAACGGCCTGCCTGCCCGCGCTCTTTGCTAAGACTGCGTTGCCGTACATGCTGTAGGGAGAGCCTTCCTCGAAGAACAGTATTTTAAGTTCCGTGTTGCCCGCGTTTATCTTGACGACCGCCTGGGAGGTCATGCCGAGACCGACGGCGACTTCACGCGCCTCAAGCGCTTTGACGGGGCCGGAGCCGGAGGACGTGTACTGAAGAACGTTTTCGGAGAATTTGTCAAAGTATTCGTAAGCTTTGTCCTCGCCCCACTCGTTTGTCAGCTGTCTTAAGAACATATATCCAGTGCCGGACGATTTCGGGGACGGCATGGACAGAAGTCCTTTGAATTCGGGTTTGAGCAGATCTTCATAGCTTGTCGGCTCCGCGATGCCTTTGTCTGCTAAAACTTTAGTATTGACTATAACGCAGCCGCCGTTTTTGAGCTCGGGGGTGTATTTTTTGCTCTCCGGCACTATCTCCGGCAGAAATACGGAATAATCAAAGTCGGACAGAGTCGCGAGCTGATCCGCGCATTTTTCAAGATAACCGTATTCTTCGGATATTATGATGTCCGCGGAGCATTTGTCGCCCTCTTCAATCACCTTTTCCGATATGACGTTGGTGCTCATGTATATGAGCTCTATATCGTATTCCGGGAATTTCTTCTGAGCTTCGGTAAGATAATACTCGTTTTTGTATTCCTCACCGCTTGTCCAGATGACCACTTTTTCCTTCTTTGCGCCGCAGCCCGCGAATGCGGATACGACCATTGCGATAACGAATATCGCCGCTAATACTCTTGTTGCTGTTTTTTTCATTGTTTTACTCCTTTTTTTATCATAAACGTAATCAAACGTCGTATGTTCTGTCTATCTGTTTAAGCTCTTTGAACGTGTCTATCTCAACAATCGAGCCTTCTTTACATTCTCTTATCTCAACTTTGTACTCGTCTTTGAAGCACTCGAAAATCGTGCTGTCCCAGAAACGCTCTTTTCCGCCGGGCATATCGTACGTGAGCTTAATATGCTCCGCCATTTTTCTGCCGTCTTCGCCGTTTACGTACCAGAGCCCTATCTCCTGGTAGCAGTCTATGCCGCCCACCTTCTGCTCCGTTATGACGCCGTCCTTTACGGTAAAGCACCAGTCGTCCGAGCGGTCCATCTTGATGCCTAAAATATTCGTCGCGTAGTTGTATTTTCTTACAAGCGACGGGTCGCGTATAAGAAGGTCCGCTTCAAAAACGTACGCGTTCTGCATAAGATATCTCGCGCACATGGCGGAGCTTATGTTGTTAGACTCGTTATACGCGGGATTTTCTAAAAACTTTATCATAGGATACTTGTATAAAAGTTGGTCGAACTGCTCAGCAAGATATCCGCGCACGACGTATATCTCGTCTATCCCCGCGGCGAGCACCGCGTCTATCAGCCCGTCTATTATGCGCTTGCCGTTTACGCGGACGAGCGGTTTCGGTGTGTTCAGAGTCACCGGCACGAGCCTTGTGCCGAAGCCGGCGGCAAGGAACACCGCGCGTTTTGCCCTGTACGGTTCAAGTGCTTCAAGCCCGTTGTTAGTGATATGTCCGTCGCACAGATAGCCGAGGTCCGTTAACTCGCCTATGAGCTTGTTTACCGTGCCGACGGAGCAGTCAAGCTTCTCCGCAAGCGTCCTCTGCGGCGACAGCGCCGTCTCCGACGCGGCAACGAGCAGATTGAACTGTTTTCTTGTTAATTTACCCATTTTATCTCCTTCTTGTTCAACAGCGCGTTATTTATATCGCTTATCTGAACGAATATTCTGAAATTACGGCTAAAAATCGGCAAGAAAAACCTTGCGTTCATTCACGCACGGTTTTTCTTTGATTTTGAACGTTAATCTTTTTTCGTATCTTCAGTGACGGCGTTTTCCGTTGTTTCCGTCTGTGCCTCGTCATTTATCACAATGTCTTCTTCTACCTCTTTGCCGGCATTTTCATCAATACCGAGCTTTTTGGAAACTTTTGATTTGGCGCGGCGGAAATGCAGAAACAGCCAGGAACCTATACCGACGACCACACCGGCGATAGCGGGTATGATGATCGATACGGCGCTTGCATCAATATACAACAGTCTCATTCTGTTTTTCTCCCGGTTATATTTGTATCTTACATTATAACACGGGCGCGGTATTTTTCAATATATATATTGTAAACAATTATTTCTTTGCTTTTTGTTTTTCGGACAGTCTGTTCAGTATATATCTGACGCCTTCCGCGCCGTTTGTGCCGTAGCTGTAAAGATGCGCGGTCTTCAGTTCGTTTATCTTGTCGTGATATTCCGCGCTGTGATCTATAAGGTCCGATACCGCTTCAGCGGTCTTTGAATCAAGCTCTGACTTTTCAAGCGCGTGACCTATCTGCGGCCTTAAATATATCTCGGACGGCGTTTCGCCTATTTTCTCCCACTCCTCGTTTTCCACTTTCATCTTAGTGTTGACGAAAAGCACGGGTTTCTTTGTGGCAAACGCGAACTCGTACGCTATACCGGACCAGTCCGTTATAAGAAGATCGGACGAATAAATAGATCTGTTCGTCGTAAAGTCAAGCTCAAACGACAGCCTGCTCTCCGGTATGTCTTTATACTTTTCCGTCAGAAGCTTCAGCTTTTCGCCGTATCTTTTCGTATATTCCGGGTGAGGTCTAACGGTGAGATGGTATTTATCCGACAACAGTTTTTCAATAAGCATGTCCACGCAGCTGTCAAGCAGGTTGTCCTCCTGCCACGACGGCGCTATGAGTATCTCTTTTACGGCGCGCTCCTCTTTCGGCTGAGCCTCGTACGACGCCTCTAATTTCTCCGCCAACGGATAACCGAATTTAACGAGCGTTTTTTCGGGCAGGCCGTATACCCTCTCCGTCGCTCTTATCTCGCGCTGCACGTGTTCGCCGGTGCAGAACACGGTGTCAAAATTATCAAGCGCGCCTTTGCGGAAGCCCATGTGCACGCTCATCATATCGTGCGGGACGTAGATATATTCAACGTCTTTTTTGACAAGCGAGCGCTTTATATACTGCGTCTGCAGATCCGGCGTCGTCATGACGACGATGTCCGCGTCCATACGCATCATAAGCGTTATGAGCTTTTTCTGACCTATATAATACGGCTTTATGCGCGGCTCTTCTTTGGCTTTTTCAAATATCGCGTCGTTCGGGTCGTTCGTGATATAATGGATGACAACGTTTGATTTTTTAAGAAGCCCGTCTATCAGCGCTTCAAAATACTTGTAAAATCCGCTGCGCTCGCTCCAGATCACGAGATGCTTGTTTACGACCTTGAAAAAGCGTTTGTAATCCGCTCTTTCGCGTTTGGCGTTCGCCCTGCGGTTCTTGTCGTCTTTTTCGCTGCCGAGCGACTGTATTTTTCTTAGCTCCTCGCGGCTCTTTTCAAGCTGCTCGTAGTCTACGTATTTTTTCGGGTTTATAACGGCGTTTAAAATAAACTGCTGTATTATCGCAAGAATGTTGCCCGCTACCCAGTAAAGAACAACGCCGGTATAAGCTACGAATCCGAGGAACAGCGAAAGTCCTACCGACAGTACCGTAAGTCCGTATTTATTGAACTTGCCCTGCTCCGCCTGGACGACGTTACATTTGTTCTGTACGAATATCATCAGAAACGACGAAAGCCCTGCGGCAAACGGGACGAGCGTGTACCAGCCCCATACCTGTGAGGCAACGTTATCAAGCCTTATGCCGATAAAGTCAAGATCAAACGTTTTTATAAGCTCTATCGCGGACGTCGTTTCTTCGGTCGGTATGATCCTGCCGTCTATGACCGCGCGGATTATCGCAAACTGATTTGCGTCAATATCGCTCGTTATACCTATCTGGCCGGCAAGCGCCGTGCGCACTTCCGACGATATGTTGAATATATACGTAAGCGGCTCTTTTACTATATAAAGCACCGCGAACAGAAGTATTATCTGTATGACAAGCGGCAGTATGGATAAAAGAGGGTTGTATTTCTCACGCTTGTGGAGCTTGCTCTCCTCTTCCGCTATACGCTCCCTGTCGCCGAAAAATCTGACCTTTAAAAAGTTGACCTCCGGCTGTATTTTAACTATCTTTATGGAGTTTTTATGCACCCATACGGAGATCGGCAGCAAAACTATCCTTGTAAGAACGGTGAACAAAATGATGGCGAGGCCGTAATTGTGTACGAGCTCCCAGCACCATTTCATAAGGATGCCGAACGGATAGCATATATAATACATCAAAGCACCTCTTTAATCGTAGAACTTGCCCGGAAGCTCAACGTAAGATTCAAGTTCCCAGTTATTGAAATCCTCGCCGTTGCCGGTTACCTTGTAAATAACGAGCTTGTTGGGTTTGCCGGACAGTTCAAATCTGTGGTATCTTACGCGGTTTTCGTTTTCCGGCACGTCAAAGTATGAAAGCCCGTAATCGTGCTCCGTACTGATCCCCGCGGATTTTACTATCGTGGGTATGAGATTTTCTTCGCTTACCTGCGCTTTTGAATACGCAAGCTTTCCGGTCGAGCCGGCGGGTTTTACGAACAGCGCCGTAAGTCTCGGCTGGCTGGGTTCCAACGTGTCGTTTCTTGCTCTCGGATGGTCTCCGGTAATTATTATAGTGGAATCGTCGTAAACGCCGAGCCGCTTCATCTCGTCAAGATAGAAGAATATCGTCTTCATGCATCCGCGCAGCTGTTCTACCGAGCCCGCCATGTCTTTTCTTTCGATATCAAGCGGTTTTGCGTCCGCGTCCATGTTGGAAGGCGTGTGACAGCCGTTGAAATGCAAGAATATATATGAGTTTTCGTCGCCGTCGAACGCCAGGCCGTTTTTCAGTATCTGCCCGCAGACTATCGGGTCGTTTATCTCATAAAGCGCGTCTACACCGTCCATCTCCACCACGCCGGAGGAGAATGAAGCGGACGATATGTTTATGCTTCCCTTCAGAATGTTCGGAGAATATCTGTAAGCCGACAACATAAACAGCTTGCCCACAAGCGCGCTCTTATCCGTTATGGTGTAGCTCTTTGCAACGGAGATATTATCCGCTATGTCAACAAGCGGCGTGCCTTCGCTGTACGCGTAGTATTTATTTGTATAAAGTTTTATTTTGTAGTTGTTGGCTTTTAAGTCTTTTAAAAATTCGGATTCCGTATATGCTTTGTCGAAATACTCGGAGCGTTTGATGGAGAAATCGTTTGTAATACCGGTTATCATGCCCGTAACGGCCGGCCACGTGCGAGAATAGCGCGATATGTTATCGGAAAAATACGTAAATCCGTCAAGCTTGTCAAAATAGTCCGGCTCTTTTTTCGTTATATCCTGGAAAAACGACACGTCAAATCTGTCAACTATGAATATAACTACGTTTTTGCCTTTTGATACCTTGTCAAATCCCTGCACCGTAAGATACGCGTTTTTGGCGTCCGCGGCGTCGGTCGTCTCCGATGCAGCAGCCGACGTATCGGTTGTTTCCGTCGCAGACGCGGTATCCGCCGCTTTGTCGCCCGCGATCTTGCCGATCTGCGAAACGCATCCGGCCGCCTGCATGACGAAAAGAACTATGATGCCTATAAGAAATACTCTTTTGAGCCATTCCTTGTTTTCCATTATCATAGTTCCTGCGATAATGGCTATTCCCGTGACTGCCCATAATATCGTGTCTATCACGACAAGCACGACGTTCTGCTTTTGTCCCGTATCGCCCATGAGCGAACCGGTGCCGTTTAAGAAAAGCACCTGCAAATATCCCATAAACGTTACCCAGACCAAAAGACCGAATACGATGTTCGAGGCGGTCTTAGGCAAAAAGAGGATAAGGGCGGAAAGCACGACCGCGACGGATAAGGCGATAACAGTTATCGGCCAGATAAAATCCGACACGGAAAACATAAATTCGTCGCGGTTCCCGGCGTATATCTCAAGCACGCCGAAAAAGAAAAACATAAAAGAAAACGTAAATCCCGCAAGCAGCGCAAAAGGCAGCCTGCTTTTGATCTCTTTTTTGTCAAATATTTTTTTAAGCACTTCTTTTGTTTCAGTTTCCATATTTTTTACCGTTCACTGTCCGGCATATACCGCCGGCTGTTTTCATATTATTGTCTTAGTATAACATGTTGATATTATACTACATATAAATATTCAAGTCAACCCTTTTTCAATATAAATTTGATGTTATTGTTTAAAATTAAATAAAATAATATATATTGCGACAGGCGTATATCCTATCCTATGAACATTTTAAGCTTTATAAATGAATATCTTACCTCACCCGCGCTCGTTTCCGCAATGGCGCTGTGCGGCGTTTTTTTCGCGGTAAAATTAAAAATTTTACGCCCGAAACGCTTGATTTCCGCCGCAAAAGAGCTGAAAAACGGAAAAAAAGAAGGCGGTATTTCTCCGCTTTCTTCGCTGTCCGTCGCGCTTGCCGGCACGCTCGGCGTCGGCAATATCGCCGGCGTCGCCGTCGCAATATCCGTAGGCGGCGCGGGAGCCGTTTTCTGGATGACGGTCTCCGCGCTCCTCGGCTCCGTCCTCAAATACTGCGAGGCGTATCTTTCGGTAAAGCTCAGACCGGCGGGCAGTCACGAGGGCGGGGCGCCGTACTACATAGAAAAAATCGCCGGCAAAGGTGCCGGTCTCGTTTTTTCCGTTTTGTGCATAACAATGTCTTTCATCTCCGGCTCGTTCGTTCAGATGAACGCGGCTTCGTCCGCTCTTAAAATGACGTACGGCGCTCCGAAGATCGCCGCGGGCGCCGTTTTTGCGGCGGTCTGTCTGCTCGTCGCACTCGGCGGTATTGCACGCGTTTCCGCTTTCACCTCCGCGGCTATGCCGCTTTTCTGCGCGGTTTTCGCCGCCGTGTCAGTAATTGCGATATCAATGAGGATAAACGACGTCCCCGCCGTCATCGCCCGTATTTTTTCGGAAGCTTTCGGCGTATCGCAGGTGACCGGCGGCTTTTCCGGCGCGGTCATAGCCGCCGGCATTCGCGAAGGTATGACAAAAGGCGTTTTCTCGCATGAGGCGGGATGCGGCACGTCGTCTTTTTCGCACGCCGCATCTTCTCTTGAATCACCGTCCGCGCAGGGCGTTATCGGAGTGATTGAGGTTTTGGTTGATACGCTGTTTTTCGGCGGACTTACCGCGCTCGTGATACTTTTATCGCCCGCGGGAAAAGGATACGGCGGCTACGACGGCGCGGCGCTGTCCATTTCCGCGTATTCTTACTTTTTCGGGGAGGCCGCGGAGCATATCCTTACGGTCCTGACCGTGTTTTTCGCGTTTGCGACGGTTTTGTGCTGGGCGTATTACGGCTGCTGCTGCGTCCGGTTCGTATTCAAAAGCGAAAAATACGTAAAGAT
>JAEEGW010000202.1 GCA_016280525.1 Clostridiales bacterium | reverse complement strand
TCTCGTAAGCTTCACGATCCTTGTCGTTTCCGCCGCGTTTATGTTCAAAAACGGAGCGGGAAGAGAAGAGAAATAAGGAAAAACTCCCTCAGTCATCCGGGAACCGTCCCGGATGACAGCTCCCCCGAAGGAGGAGCCAGTCTGCCTTCCCCTTGGGGGAAGGTGTCACGCAGTGACGGATGAGGTTTTGCCTCCCTCCGCGAGGGAGGCGGATCGCGCGAAGGCGCGGGCTGGAATGAGTTTTTTGCAGGTAAAACATACGGGCGATTTGTGATCGCCCGTCGTTTTTTTGCCGGAAATCGCCGTGAAATATCGCTTTTTTGTATATTTATAGTAGGCTTTTTACTACATATAGTTTTCCGCAAATTTTTTTGACTTTTTTGCAAAAAAGTGTTGACAATTAAGAAAATCTATGATATAATACCCACCGTCGCACGATGAGGCCCGGTAATGGGAGCATAGCTCAGCTGGGAGAGCACTTGCCTTACAAGCAAGGGGTCACAGGTTCGAGCCCTGTTGTTCCCACCAAGCCTGTTTATACGGCCCAGTAGTTCAGTTGGTTAGAACGCTAGCCTGTCACGCTAGAGGTCAGGGGTTCGAGCCCCCTCTGGGTCGCCAAAATTGCCTCTGTAGCTCAGTTGGTAGAGCAGGGGACTGAAAATCCCCGTGTCGTTGGTTCAATTCCGACCGGAGGCACCACACTCTGCCAGAAGACAGAGTGTATCTCGCGGATTTAGCTCATTTGGTAGAGCGCGACCTTGCCAAGGTCGAGGTGGCGGGTTCGAGCCCCGTAATCCGCTCCAGCAAATGAGCTTCGAGTAAATCGGAGCTCATTTTCATACGGCGCCATAGCCAAGCGGTAAGGCAGAGGTCTGCAAAACCTTTATTCCCCGGTCCGATTCCGGGTGGCGCCTTCATATTTTGCGGTCTTAATTGATGCAAGCCTGAAAACCAGCGAATTTCGCTGGTTTTCTCGCTTTTTCTACGTTTTTCTCCCTTTTTCAAAAATCGGGTTTTGTATGTTGTTAATTGATGCAAGTAGCCGTTTCGGGGCTTTTACCCAGAATTGGACTGCGGAAAGCAAGTTTTTCACCCCGTTTATTGAACTCTAAACTGCCCTTCAAGGCCATTCAAACAAAAAAAATAATACAATTCTTTTCAGCCGACTGAAGTAAAAACTCAGCCGGCTTTTTTTATTGCCAAAAACGAAAGGAGTCACACATGTATTTTCAAATGAAACCCTGGAACGGGAACGAGCGACTGTACTTTTACCGCCAGTCACAACAGCTCGCCGGACAAACCGGCCAGATCGGAAAACTCAGAGCCGACTTTGACAGAGACGGCAGCGGTTTCTTCTCCTCGTGGGAAGACATCCGCGAACATCTCAAAACGGACGAGTTTAAAGAAGTCTTCGACAAGGCCATTAACGCTCTCAGGTTTGGAGAAGGAGAAACGCCGTTCGCAAGCGGAGATCATCAAGAGTATACCGGAATGTAATACAACGATGACAAACAGAACCGGTAGTTTGTGGATTTTAATCGATACAGGTGAAACTTTTGCTGAAGACGGAAAACTTCGTGAAAAGCAAGTCATTTATGAGTACAACTACCGAACCAGGACGCTGATGATACACGGAACAGACAGCGAGGACTATTTGATTGAGCATTTCCTGACAGCGTATTTTGGTTGGCAGGAATCCGGCAAAGCGCAAGAAAAATACTCGCTCGGCAATTTGGGTAATTATTTGATCGAAATAGTTGATAACGGGGGTCATATGCTTTCCCGCCCGGTCGATCAATAGGGTAGGTTCCGGTCTGCGGCATAATCAATTAAGACCTTTTAGAACGTAGCTTTGCATCAATTCTGACCTTATAATACAGAAAACCCGATGCTTTCGCATCGGGTTTTCAACTAAATCCGTCCTTACGGACAGGTGAAATCACTTTGTGATGAAATCGCTTCGCGATGAAATCCGCACTGACGTGCGGGATAAAGAGGACGGATTTAATTTCATCTGTCGCCATAGCGACAGATTTCATCCAACGCAACAGCGTTGGATTTCATCGCGGCATCTGCCGCGATTTCATTAAAAACTCTTTCTGTCGCAAACTTCACTTTTCACGTGTTGACTTATCCACAAATGCGTGATACAATACTAAAAACGATTATGGGAGATTTTTATGACCAAAATCGAAGCATTTGAGAAAAATCTTATCAAAAGCGGTATATCGGACGCCGACTATATCGAATATGAGAAACTGCTTCGCCGCGTTCGCGGAAACGATATGCGGCTTCAACATGTTTATATTACAGCCGTTCAGTTTCCGAAAAAACATTACGAACAAGCCGTCGCTCTGATCCGTTGGGGACTACAAAAATACCCTGATACGTGGTTCGGCACATATACCGCATATTATGATATAGGAATGATATACGAGAAAAATGGACAGTACAATCAGGCGTACGGCGCATATCTGAAAGCGGACGAAGCACTCGGTGAAGATCACGTTTCTTATCGCCAAAACCTTGCCGGCAACCTGATGTGGATGCTTCTACACATAGACAAGTTCCGATATTCCGTAAAGCTTGAAAAGTATTACGGTCAGTTCAACACCATCGATAACTTCGCCAAAGCGTTTATCAACAATGAATTCCCGCTAACTGTGGCTCGAATAGTTATTGACTTGCAGCACGGCAGAATTAACGAAGCAAAGGAATCGTACAGTAAAGCGCTTTCTATGAGTTCACCAACCTTTATAAGCAGAATTCAAGGAGTACTTAACCACCATAAAGCAACGGACAATCTTTCGAAAAACACGCCCGAATGCGTTAAGTTTTTGAAAAACCTGAAGCTATAATCGTGTTAAAAGATTAATGCGATCCATTTCGTACAACACCAAGCTCAAAATGCCGTTGTTTTTCGCCCCGCGATCCGATTTGAAGTGATACCACAAAAAAGCACCCTTCGGGGTGCTTTTTTGGAGGCGCTGCCTCATACTTCGGATCGGCGCAAGTCCGGTCCGATGACGGGAAGCGCGAAGCGCTTCGGTTCGGTAGTGAATGACGATCCGGTGGATCGTCAGAGTCGAACCGGGACCGAGCCCGCAGGCGAGAGCGCCTTGAAAAACCCTCGCGAAAGCGAGGGTTTTTCAATGAAGTCGCCCTCTTACGAGGGCTAATGAAGGAATGAAGACGCTGACGCTAATGAAGACGCACCTGCGGTGCTAATTTAGGAACGGGGGCGACTTCGCTTCATTAGTGAGCGAAGCGAACGTCTTCATTAGGTGCGGCAGCACCGTCTTCATTTTCATTTCGTCAGAGACAAACTTCGCTTTCCCCCTGATTGACTTATTCACAATTCTGCGATATAATGAGGAAAAACAATGCAACAAGGGGTACTGCGACATGGAACATAACGATTCACACAGATATACAGTCCGGCTGCTCGATCCGGAAAACAAAGAGGAGATGAAAGAGGTGCAGAGGCTGCGTTATACGTATCTTCTGCGGGAATTCGACGAAACAAAGAGTGATCCGGACGGGCTTGACGACGACGGATACGACGCCTTTTCCGACTCGATCATAGTGTCCGACGCCGAGACCGGCATGATCGTCGGCACGTACAGACTGGCGACGGAGGATACGCTTTGCGGAAAACCGTTCAAATCGGAGGAGGAGTTCGATATTTCGCCGCTGCGGAAAGCGGATGGCGGCTTCGTAGAGGCGGGCAGGGCCGTGGTACACGGTGATCACCGCAACGGCGCCGTGATAAACCTGCTCTGGAGAGGTCTGATCTCGTACGCGAAAGACAGAGGTCTGCGGTATATCATCGGCACCTGTTCGCTGCACGGTACGGATCCCGGCATATATGAAAACTGCACTTCCGTCCTCCGCGAGAAATATCTGTGCGACCGTTTCGACGTACGCGCCGCCCGCGACCCGTTCGAATACGGCGAAAAAACCGGAATATCCCCGCGTGACGCGGATATCCCGGGGCTTCTTTCGGCCTACCTGAGGTTCGGCGCGACCGTATCGCGAAACGGCTTCATAGACCGAGCCTTCAACTGCTGTGACGTGCTGGTCATACTCGATCTTCAGAACACGAACGAACGGCTGTTGAAGCGTATTATGGGATAATCGAGACCGTACGTCTGATCAAACTGACCTGTGCAGAACAAGCTGCCGGAAACGGCAGCCTGTTCCGCCGGCAGAGCGGCCGCGTAAAGCGACCGCGAGCGTATGAAAGCGAAGGGTACTAAACTCACACATAACAAAAAGATCTCTGTTATAAGTGATCTTTTTTGTGTGTATTTTTACCGCGGCGCAGCCAAGATTTTGGCAGCGTGCAAAAATAAGGAATAATTATAATATATATAGTTATTTGTTTATATGAGCGTTTTCGGGCGCAAAACGGTGCAAAAAAGCGCGTTTTTTTATGAAAACGGCTTTTTTGCCACCTTAATTTTTATAAAAAAGTATTGACAAGGTCCTGTTTGTGTGATAAAATAAAGAATGTGTAGTTATCAGATGAGATAATATTTCTATAAAATAGCGAGCTAAAAGCGAAGAAAAGGAGAAATTATGGCTGAAAATCAACCTGCAAATAAAAGCGGATCCTCGGTCGGCGGCAAGATACTGACCGTTATAGGAATCGTTCTGTGCGCGGTGTTCGGACTGCTGCTGCTCTTTAATATCACGATC
>JAEEGW010000201.1 GCA_016280525.1 Clostridiales bacterium | reverse complement strand
TCGTCGCGTTTGATGTCCTTTATATCCACGCCGTCTATGGTGATCTTGCCCTCGTCTATATCGTAGAAGCGGTTTATAAGGTTCGTGACCGTCGTTTTGCCCGCGCCGGTGGAGCCGACGAAGGCTATCTTCTGACCCGGCTTTGCGTAAAGATTTATGTGTTTGAGCACCGTTTTCCCCGGGACGTAGCCGAAGCTGACGTCTTCAAACACCACGTGGCCTTTCATCTCCTTCATATCGGAGGCGTGCTGTTCGTCCGCTTTCTCCGGCGTCGTGTCCATGACCTCAAACACGCGTTCCGCACCGGCGAGAGCCGCGAAGACCGTTGCCATCTGCTGTGAAATGGAGTTTATAGGCATTGAAAACTGTCTTGCGTATGACGAGAAGACCGTAAGGCCGCCCGCGCCCAGAAGGCCGCTCAGCATAAGTATGCCGCCGACGCCGATAGTCACGGCAAGCGTGATCTGCGACGTGTTGCCCATTATGGGGCCGACTATGCCGCCCCAGAACTGCGCCTTGAACTGCTTGTCGCGCATATCGTTGTTCAACAGGCCGAATTCCTCTTCACATTCGTCCTCGTGGTTGAAGACTTTAATGACCTTCTGACCCGTGACGGTCTCTTCCATGTAGCCGTTCACCGCGCCGAGCGCCGCCTGCTGTGCGACGTAATGCTTGCGGGAGATGCCGGCGATCTTCGCACCGCCGAATGCGAATATCGGGAAGAACGCGACGACGATGAGCGTCAGTATCCAGCTTGTGCTTATCATGAACACGAGCGTGCCGATGAGCGTCACCGCACCGGATATCAGCGAGGTGAGCGAGTTGTTGAGCATTGTTTCAATGTTGTCTATATCGTTTGTAAAGCGCGACATTATCTCACCCGTGGGATGACCGTCAAAGTATCTGACGGGGAGCTTCTGCAGTTTTTCAAACAGATCGTTTCTTATCTTCTCCACTATCCCGAGTGTGACGGAAAGCATCAGACGGCTCTGCAGATACGTGGTTGCTATGCCCACAAGATACACCGCGCCGAGTATTATCATGGCGGTGGTTATATACGTCAGCACGCCTTCGCTCTTGAATATAACGTTTGACAGTGCGCCTACGTACGTGCCGACTTTTGATTCAAGGCCGCTCAGGCTCTCCGCCATCTGCGGCGCCACGGTTATAGTAAGTTTGTTTATGACGGGCGCGAGCATATAGCCGCCTATCAGCGAGGTGACGGTGCTGACAAGCATACACAAAAGCACCGCTAATATCCTGCCTCTGTAGCCTTTTGAATACGCGATAAGGCGGGACAGCGTCTTTTTCGCGTCCTTCGGTTTGCCCGTCGCGCCTCTCATGGCGCCGGGACCGCCTCTCGGACCGCCACCGCCCGGACGTTTTTCCGGACCTTTTGCATTTGAGCTGTTATACTGTTTTCTCAGTTCCTGCAAATTTCTCGGCATCAGTTCTTACCTCCCGTCTGAGATTCGTATATCTCGCGGTATTCGGTGTTGTCCGCGAGCAGCGTCTCGTGCGTTCCCATGCCCGTTATCTTTCCGTCGTTCATAACGATTATTATGTCGGAATCCATAACGGAGGATATCCTCTGAGCGATTATTATTTTGGTGCTGCCCTGCAGCTCTTCACGGAAGGCTTTTCTTATCATAGCCTCCGTCGCCGTATCAACGGCGCTCGTGCTGTCGTCAAGAATCAGTATCTTAGGCTGTTTCAAAAGCGCGCGAGCTATGCAGAGCCTCTGTTTCTGGCCGCCGGATACGTTCGTGCCGCCCTGCTCGAGCAGCGTGTCGTAGCCGTCCTTGAAGGACGATATGAATTTGTCCGCCTGCGCGTATTCCGCCATGCGTTTCACTTCTTCATCGTCCGCCTCCTCGTCGCCCCAGCGGAGGTTTTCGGCGATAGAGCCGGAGAAAAGCGTGTTTTTCTGCAAGACCATGCCTATACCGTCGCGCAGGTTGATAAGCGAGTAGTCGCGGACGTTGACGCCGTCAACCAAAACCTCGCCCTCGTCGCAGTCGTAGAGGCGCGGTATCATGGAAACGAGCGTCGTTTTGCCGCAGCCGGTGGAGCCGATTATACCGACGGTGCTTCCGCCGGGTATCTTAAGATCTATGCTGTCCAGCACCTTGTCTTCACTGCTCTTGTAATATCTGAAAGATACGTTTTTGAATTCTATGCTGCCTTCTTCTATCTTTTTGTCTTTATCCTTCGCGTCGTCGTCATTCAACGTTATCTTCTCGTCTAAGACTTCTTTAATACGCTTTGAGGAAGCGAGCGCGCGGGACGAGAACATCAGCATGAACGTGACCATAACGAGCGACATAAGTATCTGAGTAACGTACATTATAAATGAAGAAAGATCGCCCGGGAGCATTTCGGTCTTCAGTATTAGGCGGCTTCCCAGAAGCACGACAACGACGACCGTTATGTTCATTATAAGCGTCATTACCGGCTGCATGAATATCATGACCTTTGACGCGGACATAGCCGTGTTTTTTAAGTCTTTGTTCGCGCCTCTGAACTTTTCGTTTTCAAAATCCTCGCGGACAAAGCTCTTTACCACGCGGACGTTCGTTACGTTTTCCTGTACCGTGGAATTCAGATTGTCGAGCTTAGTCTGCACTTTTGAGAATCTCGGGAAACCGGTCTTGATGATGAAGCCCACGGATATGAGCATTATCGGTATGCTGACCGCGAAAACGACGGACAGCTTGGGTTTCAGCATTATAGCCATGATGAGCGATGCTATCATCATGCCCGGCGCGCGGAGCGCCATACGCATTAGCATATTTATAAGGTTCTGCATCTGCGTGACGTCGTTCGTAAGACGCGTTACAAGAGACCCCGTTGAAAACTTGTCTATGTTTTCAAATGAAAATCTCTG
>JAEEGW010000200.1 GCA_016280525.1 Clostridiales bacterium | reverse complement strand
GTATTTGAAGTGAATTCTTCGTCTTCAAACATCGTGTTGTTGAGCAGATGTTTTGCAACTCTTCTGGCCTTGTCGTAATACTTGCTTAAGTATGATACGTCAAGATCGTAGTCGACCATTTCCGCCGTATTTTCATACGTGTCTATCGTGATGGTCTCGTCATCTGTGATGAAGTAAAGCAGATTGAGTAATAAGTCCTTAGCGGTCTCAAGCTTGATCTCGTCAAGGTTGTCAAGCGTTGTCAGGTTAAGTCCGAGGGCTGCGGTGATATACGCCTGATATATTCTGTCCGGAACTTCAACGTCGACGTCTATCATTCCGTCGTGGAGTACAACGTTGCCGTACGATCTTGCTTTCTTAGCCGCTCTGCGTACGTTCTTGAGGTCGCTCGGGCTGTTGCCGAAGTCCTCAATCGTAAGATAAATATTAGCGAATATCTTTGTTTCGGAAGCGGACGGACCGAAGTCCATGGTGGACTGTGCAAGCAGACCGCCGTATACCGCGGCGTCTTTTACACGACCTTCTTCATATTTGATATCGCCGTTGGAATTGACAGCCAGAGCAACGTCGCCTTCAAGGCTCATTTCGTTGATGGAACCGTCGGAATTTATCGCTGCGATAATGTCGTCAAGACTGCTGCCGCAGTTGAGGAACGCGTCTACGACCGTTTGTGCGGACAGGAGAGTGTCTTCTCTCAGGAATTCGTTTCCGAGCTTGATGTATAAGAAGTCGGAACCGATTATCGCCTTGGCAACGTTTTCTATTGCTTTCTGGATCTTTGCCTTTGTCAGTTTATTGGGGCTTACGCGTACTACTACGCTCATGCAGCCGTCGTCATCTTCAACGGGGATAAACGAGACGATGGTCTTGTCTCCGTCTTTAAGTCCCGCGTCGAGGATTCCCTTGTTCAGCTCGTTGATGAGAGCGAGGAACGCGTCGCGGTATGCGTCGACTGTATCGCGCGTGATGAGCGCGTACGCTTCGCCGTCTATTTCAGCTTTGGTGAACGTATATACTCTCGGCTGTGCGCCTACGGTTATTTCTTTGTTCCCTATCTTATAGAGGTAGTGAGCGTTTTCCGTCGGGCAGGCGGGGAGAGTTATGCTCGATGCGTCGTAGTAGAACGGTTCGGTGTAAACCGTGGCACCCGTTTCGTTCGTTACGGTCGCCGTGTACTGCTTGGGTGTGTAAGTGAACGTTGAAGTTCTGTTTTCTTCAAGTTCCTCGCCTGCGGCTACGGTCAGCTCGCCGTCCTTGACGAAGTAATCGGCATCTATACCGATCTCTTCAACAAGCGCTTCTTCCGCCGCTTCAAGTCCGGCTATGTCCGCCGCGGTGAGAGCGTCACTCGAGGAGAACGCCGCCGCGTATGTCTCTTTGCCGATCGTGTCGCCGGCGCTGTTCTGTGCCTGAACCACTATCGTAACGATGGAGTAGCCGGGTTTGGGAGCCGTAATGAGTGTATTTAAAACTACGGGTTTCTCTGTTGCATATTCGCTTGTATTGCCTATCAAAGCTTCGATATCGTCTACAAGGTCGGCAAGTGAGGGACTGTCGGTATCTATTGCGGGATTTGCATCCGTGATCGTTACGGCAGAGAGGTTGTTTATAAGATCCTCGATCTTGGCGTAATAATCATGATATCCGATGTCTGTAAGAAGATCTTCGAATTCCGGATCATTGAATATAACGGTCAGGTTTTCGAGAAGCAGTTCTACCTGCTCGCGTATCTTTTCGCTGTTGCGATAGTAGTACGGCAAGCCCTGTTCTTTGTATTCCGTCAGATATTCGTACAGATACAGTCTGCTCGTGTCTTTATTGCTTCCCTGCTCGAGTATGTTCGTAACAGCCGCTCTCGAGGCCTCGCTCATATCCGTGCCGTTTATACCGACGTTTATGAGATTGAGAGTCTGTCTGTCAAGCTGGCCGAGACGGTCATACTGGCCGAGAAGGATATCCATGTTCTCTTTCTGGGCTTTTGCTTCATCAGCAAGCGTCTTCGGCAGATTTACGGCTTCTAACGCTTCCGCTTTCGTCATGCCGGCGCCGTCCAGATTGAGTTCATACCTGGCAACCACGCGGTCCGGGTACGTATCGGAATCCACCGCGGCCGCTGTCCAGAGAAGGCTGTTAAATCCGGAATCAAAATCCTGTGTGTTTACTACATCTTCGCTTATGACTTCAACAAGTCCGTCGTCGTTCGTAGGTACACGGATCAGTATACCGTCGCTTATCAGCGCGGGAGAGCCGAGTATATCTTTTTCGATATCGTTTATTTCATCCGCAAATACTTCTGCGGCAATTTTGTTTTTGTTCATTTCGGTCCACGGCTGACCTTCGGTACGGGTTATGGTCGTGTCACCGGTTATTCTGACTATTTTGCCCTGCAGATAATGCTCGGAGCCTATAAAATAGTCGTATACGAGTCCGTCAGAACCGCTGCGGGTCGGGAGCTTGAGGTTGTATCCGTAGGGGACCGTCTTTTCAGCTCCGGCAAGGTTTACGGTGTACGTCTTGGGAGCGTAGGAGATCGTATACGTGATATCTTCCGTAACAGCCGAGGGGAGAGCGGAAGCCGATCTCGTGTAGTTGGCTTCGCTTACGTCGCCCCATCCGGCAAGAGCGTCCGCTTCAATGCCGCTTGCTTCAACAGCTGCAAGGACGTCCGCTTCGGTCGCGCCGTCGGCTACCTGGAGCACTGCGCTGTAAACTTTAAGAGCGCCGGTCGCAGCGGAGTCTACCGCGGTCGCGGGAACGGCTTCTGCCGTGACGCTTACGCTTACGTTGAACTGGTTGACGTTGACGGTAATGGTTACCGGCTCAACGTTCAGTTCTTCTTTAATGTAGTCGAAATGATAGTAAATCGATCTGCCGCCGTCAAATACGAGAAGATCGAGCGTAGCGGCATCGGAACCGGCAATACCGGGTTTTACGGGGTTGTTCACTTCTTCAAGGATTCCCCAGTCGCCGTACATCGCGTAGTCCATATCTTCGACAGTCGCGGCGATCGTGTTCTTCAGAGCCTTCAGAACGACCTTCTGGCTGTCCGAATTCGGAAGAGAGCTGATCTTGTCTGCAAGCTCTTCGCTGTTGTTTATGGCAGACAGAGATTCAAACGTTGCCGAGACTTCGTCTTTGAATGCAGCGCCGTCGGCAAGCAGATATGCGATTATGGAGTCGGCATATTCATACTCATCCAGCATATTTACCAGAGTGAGCTTGCCTTCGGCCTCAATCTCCGCAGCAAGAGCGTTTATCGCGTCTACCACGTCGGCATCTGCGATTGTACCGTCTTCAACGAGAGCCGTGAGCTCGCTCATATAGCCGGAAATAGTTGAAAGATTGTCATAGCAGCCGTCAACGATATCCAGATTGTCGTATGCAGCGACAAGATAGTACGGTCCGTTGATCAGAGTGCTCTGCAGATCTTCATCTACCGCTATAGCCATGTCATATGTAACGTCAACATGGTAGGCGTTGCCGCCGTAGCTGAACGTTCCGGTGTATTCCGAACCGGATTCCGAAAGAGCTACGTCTTCATGCCCGGCGTCGTAAACAACGACTGCCGCGGACGGTGTCCATGTATATCCGTCCTTAGTGATCGGTTTGGCGGTCACCGTTTTTGCCGCCGCGTCTACGGCAACAAGATCATCCGCCTCTTCCGGGATGTGGTACGAGTAAGTATCGCCCTTCATTCCGGCCGATTCCAGGATCGCTATTTCTTCCGCAGTCAAATCATCATAGTTGCCTGCAACAAGCGCGCCGGCTGTAACGCTTACCGGTTCTTCCGCGGCCATAGCTGTTAAATGTACCGTGGAAATAACGAAGATAAGCGACAGCACGATCGCCAGCGATCTCTTCAAAAACGCTGTTTTATTCTGCATCTTCTATCCCTCCGTTGCAAAATAAGATTAAATTTTCTTAAATAAAGAACAAAAATAGGGCACGTTATGCCATATTGTTTTTATTATAAAATATACTTTCTTTTTTGTCAAGTCTTTTCGATAAAAATTTTAACCTTTGTTCAATAAAATTTAAATTTATTTTAGGGCTTGATTTTGAAAAAACGGGCAAAAAAACGGGCTTTTTTCGTCTCAGTCCTCCAAAAGTCCGCCGTCTTTCAGCATGCCGATCACCTTTTTCACGGCGTCCAGCGCTCTGATCGTATCAAGATCTTCATACAGGCAAACAAGCCTGCCGGCGATCTCGTCCTCCGTCAGTCCGTCGCTTATCCCTTCCCAGATATCTTTGCCGGTCTCGTTCAGATGAACCACGCCGCTGAAAGTATCCGCTCCGCCCTGTACGGGCACGGCGACGTAATCGTCTCCCAGTTCGGTCAGCGTCCAGTTGTCCTTAAGTTTCATTTCAAGGTCTCCTTCCATTCTTTATAAG
>JAEEGW010000199.1 GCA_016280525.1 Clostridiales bacterium | reverse complement strand
TTTGGCGTTAATAGTGGTACATTACAATCAAGAATTAGCACTACGGAGTATCGAGTGCTAACTCTGAAGGAGGAAATATGGCGTACGGAGATGAATTGTCACCGAGAAAAAAGCAAATATTAAAATCGGTGATAGACGCGCATATAGAGCTGGGCGAGCCGGTAGGTTCAAAATATCTTACCGCATCAACGGACATAGGCTTTTCATCCGCAACGATCAGAAACGAGATGGCGGAGCTTGAAGAGCTCGGATATCTTGAACATCCGCACACGTCCGCCGGCAGAGTGCCTACGACGCTCGGCTACAGGTTCTACGTTGACAGCCTGATGAACGATTACGCGCTGACGGCTAAAGATCTTAGCATCATAAACAAACTCCAGCAGATAAAAATGACGGAGCTTGACAGAATACTTCAGACCGCAAGCAAGCTGACGGCGGCGGTAACGAATTACACCGGCGTCGCGGTAAAACCGAGGCAGACGTTCCAGGTCGTAAGATATTACAGAACGGCGCTGATAGACGAACATAACTTCGTTTTGTCATTCATAATGGACGACAATCAGGTAAAGTCAAAGTTTATAAACGTACCCTTTACAGTGGACGAAGAAGTGCTTAATACGCTGTGCGGCG
Organism: Clostridiales bacterium; assembly: GCA_016280525.1. Classification (GTDB taxonomy): domain Bacteria; phylum Bacillota; class Clostridia; order Oscillospirales; family CAG-272; genus UBA1248. The sequence goes on along the minus strand of JAEEGW010000199.1, from coordinate 4,296 downwards.
TTCTTAACAACAATATCTCGGGCAGAACGAGCGATTCCATAAATCTCCCCATGATAATGAAAATGCAGTCGGAGATGGGAGAGCACGAGGCGCTTATACCTTACGTTATAAAGTGCGTGTATGAGATAATCGGCGACGTAGGTGTTGACGACGTGCATTTTGAAGGCGTTGAGAATATGCTTGGATATCCGGAATACGCGGATACCTCAAAGCTGCGCGAGCTGCTTTCACTTTTTGAGAAGAAGGAAGACCTCGTAGAACTCATTCAGGGGTCCGATAAAGATTCCGTATCCGTCTATATAGGCGGCGAGGAAGAAACGCCGGTAGTAAGCAATTCGACCATAATAGTAAAGCCGCTGAAGCGCAACAACAGCATTGTAGGCGCGATAGGCGTCGTGGGACCCAACAGAATGGAATATCCTAAAGTAGTCAAAATAGTTGACTATATTGCAGATATGATAAACCGTCTGCTTTCAGCAAACGCATTGTCCGACGGTAAAGAAAACAAACAGGAGGAAGACGGAGATGGATGACGAGAACAAAAAAGACGAAGTAAACGTATCGCCAGATCAGGAAGATCAAAAAGAAGAGATTTCCGATCCCGAGACGGAAGAGCTTTCGTCAAAGGATAAAAAGAACCTCAAAAAACACGTAAAAGAGCTTGAAGCAAAGCTTGAAAAAGCCGAGAAGGAAGTCAAAAAATCAGCCGACACGCTGGCCGAGGCAAACGACAAATATCTAAGGATGCTCGCCGAATTCGATAACTACAAAAAGCGTACCGCAAAGGAAGGCGAAGCGAAATACGCAAACGCCTACTGTGACGCGGTCGAAGCGCTTCTGCCGGTGTTTGACAATATTGAACGCGCGGCGGAATACGCGTCAGACGAGCAGAGCAAAAGCGGACTTCTGCTCATAATATCAAACTTCAAAGACGTTTTATCCAAAATGGGCGTCACGCAGTTTGGGGAAAAAGGCGAAGAATTCAACGCCGATCTTCACAGCGCTGTCATGCACGTTGAGGATGATTCACTCGGCGAGAACACCGTAGCCGAGGTATTCCAGAAGGGATACAAAAAAGGTGATAAAATAATAAGATATGCCGCCGTTAAGGTAGCAAATTGATAAATCAGGAGGATTAAGACAATGGCAAAAATCATAGGAATAGATCTTGGAACCACTAATTCATGCGTAGCGGTTTATGAGGGCGGAGAACCCACGGTTATACCGAATCCCGAAGGAATGAGAACGACTCCGTCTGTAGTTGCATTCTCAAAAACAGGTGAAAGAATTGTCGGCGCAGCCGCAAAAAGACAGGCGATAACAAATCCGGACAGAACCGTAATGTCCATAAAGCGTGAAATGGGCACGTCCCACAAAGTTGAAATAGACGGAAAGACCTACACACCGCAGGAAATTTCCGCGATGATATTAAAGAAAATGAAGGACGACGCGGAAGCGTACCTCGGCACCACCGTAACGCAGGCCGTCATAACAGTTCCTGCGTACTTCACGGACGCACAGAGGCAGGCGACGAAAGACGCCGGCAAGATAGCGGGTCTTGAAGTATTAAGGATCATAAACGAACCGACGGCCGCGGCTCTTGCATACGGCGTTGACAAAGACAATACCGAACAGAAGATAATAATATACGACTTAGGCGGCGGTACGTTCGACGTATCAATACTTGAGATAAGCGACGGCGTTGTTGAAGTTCTTTCGACCGCCGGCAACAACCGTCTGGGCGGCGACGATTTCGATAACAGGATAATCAACTGGATGGTCGATTCTTTCAAAGCCGAAAACGGCATTGACTTAAAAGGCGACAAAATGGCAATGCAGAGGCTCAAAGAAGCCGCGGAGAAAGCGAAGATAGAGCTTTCCGGAATGATGCAGACGAATATAAGCCTGCCGTTCATCACGGCTGACGCAACGGGTCCGAAGCACTTTGAAGCAACGCTTACACGCGCTAAATTCAACGATCTTACAAGAGATCTTGTTGAAGCAACTATGGGTCCCGTAAAACAGGCGTTATCTGACGCCGGCTTGACGCCTGCGCAGATCAACAAAGTTCTGCTCGTCGGCGGTTCCACAAGGATCCCGGCAGTCCAGGAAGCGGTTAAGAATATAACCGGCAAAGAACCGTCAAAGAACATCAACCCGGATGAATGTGTTGCTATAGGCGCGGCGATCCAGGGCGGCGTTTTAGGTGGCGACGTTAAGGATCTGCTCCTGCTCGACGTAACTCCGCTGTCACTCGGAATCGAGACGCTCGGCGGCGTATGCACGAGACTTATCGACAGAAACACCACTATCCCGGTAAAGAAGAGCCAGGTATTCTCAACGGCGTCCGACTATCAGTCGTCCGTTCAGATCCACGTTCTGCAGGGCGAACGTCAGAGAGCTTCCGACAACACTACGCTCGGAACTTTCAATCTTGACGGTATCCCCGCGGCTCCGAGAGGCGTACCGCAGATCGAAGTAACGTTCGATATAGACGCAAACGGTATAGTAAACGTATCCGCAAAAGACCTCGGCACCGGCAAGGAACAGCATATAACCATCACGTCTTCCTCCAATATGAGCAAGGAAGATATAGATAAAGCAGTCCGCGACGCTGAAAAATACGCGGAGGAGGACAAGAAGTTCAAGGAAGCCGTCGATCTTAAGAACCACGCTGACGGACTTGTAGCGCAGTGTGAAAAATCGCTTGAAGAGCTTGGCGACAAAGTTTCCGAAGCTGATAAGAGCGAAGTAAAGGCAGAGATCGAAAAGCTGAAGAAAGCCGTTAACGACAACGATAACGAAGGTATGAAGAACGGTATCGATTCGCTGCAGAAGGCTTTCGGCAAAGTATCGGAGAAGATCTATCAGCAGACTCAGCAGCAGGGACCGAATCCCGGCGGCAGCACCGGTTATACCGGCAACGCGGGCGGCGCTGAAGGTCAGAATGCAGACGGTTCGTTTGACGCTGAATTCACCGATAAGACCGGCGACAACAACTGATTTAAAATTATAAAAAAGACCGGGCAGACGTATATCGGCTGCCCGGCATACGATATTTTCGGAGATAAGACCAAATGGCGGAAAAAAGAGATTATTACGAAGTCTTAGGAATAAAAAAAGGCGCGTCAGACGATGAGATCAAGCACGCTTACAGGACTCTTGCCAAAAAATACCACCCGGATATGAACCCAGGCGACGCGGAGGCTGAAAAGAACTTCAAAGAGGTAAACGAAGCCTATGAAGTTTTGTCAGACCCGGACAAACGCGCGAAGTACGATCAGTACGGTCACGCGGGGTTTGATCAGACTTTCGGCGGCGCGGGCGGATATCAGTACAGCGGCGGCGGTTTTGATTTTGACTTGGGATCCATTTTCGGAGACTTCTTCGGCGGCGGCTTCGGGACAAGAAGCGGCGGACAGAGGCAGACGACGGGCAAAAGCGTATATCAGAGAGTTTATCTGACGTTTGAGGAAGCGGCGTTCGGCTGCAAAAAGGAAATAAGCTATCCGCGCATCGAAATGTGTCCGGACTGCGGCGGTTCGGGCGCGGCTAAAGGCACGTCTCCCGTAACGTGTGCGAAATGCGGCGGACGCGGAACGATAACCACGTCGCAGCGCACGATGTTCGGCGTTATGCAGCAGCAGACCACCTGCCCGGACTGCGGCGGCAGAGGCAAGACCATTCCCAATCCCTGCCCGAACTGCAAAGGCAAAGGCTTTATACGCATAAACAAGAAGGTTGAAGTCAATATACCGGCCGGTATAGATGACGGCCAGCAGCTCACCGTAAGAGGTCAGGGCAACGTCAGCACGAACGGCGGCGCGGCGGGCGATCTTATAATCGAAGTCTCCGTAAAGCCTCACGGCATTTTCACAAGAGAAAACTATAATATATACTGCGAGATACCTATAACGTTCGTTGAAGCGGCGCTCGGCGCGGAGATTGACGTTCCGAGCCTTGAAGGCAACGTTAAATTCAACGTGCCGGAGGGAACGCAGTCCGGCAGCAGCTTCAAGCTCGCCGGCAAAGGCATAAAATACGTAAACGCCAACAAACGCGGCGACCTTATATTCACGGTGATAGTTGAAACGCCGAAGAATCTTAACGAAAAGCAGAAACAGATGCTTCGCGATTTCGGCATATCATGCGGCAAAAACAATTTCAAGAGCAAACAGAAGTTTTTCGATAAAATATTCAAGGATAAAAAGTAATGGATTACAGACAGATAAAAGTCAGCTGCAAAACCGAAGATCTTGATCAGGTGTGCGCCGTTATGAGCATGATAGACAGCGG
>JAEEGW010000198.1 GCA_016280525.1 Clostridiales bacterium | reverse complement strand
GAAAGCCGAGATTTGCGCTTTCAAGGACGGAACGTGGGTGCGCCTTACCTGCGAGCTTATAGAGGACGACAGAGTTGAGGCGAGAAAATCCATGCTTGACGCGTATCCCGACCTGCGCCACATGTACGACGAAAACGACGGCAATACGGAGGTTTTCTATTGCAAGGACGCGACGGCGGTCATAAGCTCATTCGTAAAAGCACCGGAAATAATAAAATTCTAAAGCGACAGAGATAGATCACGCAAAAAATTAAGAATTAAGAATTCAGAATTCAGAATTCAGAAGGAGTCGGCGCCCTCGACGACCCGTTATCACTTTTTTTCAAAACAGAAAGGGGAGATCGCTATGGTAAAATACAAGGTCACGGGCATGAGCTGCGCGGCGTGCAGCGCGCGCGTTGAAAAAGCGGTTTCTTCTCTTTCCGGCGTGGACGAATGCAGCGTAAATCTGCTGACAGGCGATATGACGGTCGAAGGCGGCGCTTCGCCCGACGAGGTAATAACCGCCGTCAGAAAAGCCGGATATGGCGCGTATCAGGCGGATCAAAGCGTAAGACCCGCGGAAGTTAAAGAAAAAGATTCCGAGACTGCCGCTTTATTAAAACGTTTCATCATATCGCTTATAATTCTTGCTCCTTTGATGTACGTGTCAATGGGGCACATGATGTTCAGCTGGCCGCTGCCGCCGTTTCTGGCGGACAATCACGTTGCTATGGGGCTTATACAGATGATCCTCACCGCCGCCGTGATGGTTATAAACAGAAAATTCTTTATATCCGGCATATCCGGTCTGTTTCACGGCGCGCCGAATATGGACACGCTCGTTTCGCTCGGCTCCGGCGCCTCGTTCATTTACAGCACGGTAATGCTCTTCATCATGACGGACGCCGTTATGAAAGGCGATAGTGAAAGAACTATGAGCTGCATGAACGAGCTGTATTTTGAAGGCGCGGCGATGATACTTGTGCTCATAACTTTGGGCAAAACGCTTGAAGCGTATTCAAAAGGCAAGACGACCAACGCGTTAAAAGGCTTGTCGAAGCTGATGCCGGACACGGCGCATATTATACGCGACGGAAACGAAGTGACGGTCGGCGTATCGGAGCTTAAAGCAGGCGATATTTTCGTAGTTTATCCGGGCGAAAAGATACCGACGGACGGCGTTATAATCGAAGGCGCCTGTTCCGTTGACGAATCCTCGCTCACGGGCGAGAGCGTTCCGGCGAACAAAAAAGAAAACGACGCCGTGACAGGCGCAACGATAAACAAAACCGGATTCGTAAAATGCCGCGCGACCGCCGTCGGCGAGGATACGGCGCTTTCCCGCATTATGAAAGCGGTATCGGACGCCGCGTCGTCAAAAGCGCCAATTGCAAAAGCCGCGGATAAAGTTTCCGGCGTTTTCGTGCCCGTTATAATGGTAATCGCGCTTATAACGACGGTGATCTGGCTGATAATCGGGCGCGGTACGGGATTTGCGCTTGCACGCGGTATTTCCGTGCTCGTCATAAGCTGTCCGTGCGCTCTCGGGCTCGCAACGCCCGTCGCCGTAATGGTCGGCAGCGGAGTAGGCGCGAGGAACAACATTCTGTTCAAGACAGCCGCAGCGCTTGAAGCGACGGGAAAAGTGAAAACCGTTGTTTTTGACAAGACGGGCACGCTTACGAAAGGCCGCCCGCACGTTACGGATATCATACCGTATTCGACTGATAAAGACGCGCTTCTTTGCCTCGCAGCCTCGCTTGAATCAAAAAGCGAGCATCCGTTTGCGTACGCGATAACGGAGGCGGCAAACGAAAAACGGCTTGAGCTGTACGACTGCGCGGAGTTTGAAAACATACCCGGCAAAGGTCTATGCGGCAAAATAAACGGCAAGACCGCCCACGGCGGAAACGCAATATATGTATCAAAATTCTGCGAATTACCGGCAGATATACCGGCAGAAAAACTCGCTGACGAGGGAAAAACTCCGCTTTACTTTGAATACGGCGGAGAATTTATCGGCGTTATCGCCGCGGCGGACGAGATAAAGGAAGACAGCGCGTTTGCGGTATCGGAGCTTAAAAAGCTCGGTATCGAAACGGTGATGCTCACCGGCGACAATGAACGCACGGCAAAAGCCGTGGGACAGAAGCTCGGCATTACGAGAGTCGAGGCATCCGTTCTGCCCGAGCAGAAAGAAGCGATAATAAAGGAACTTTGTGAAAAAAATAAAACCGCCATGGTGGGCGACGGCATAAACGACGCGCCCGCGCTCACGGCGGCGGATATAGGCATAGCCATAGGCGCGGGAACGGACATAGCCGTTGATTCCGCGGAGGTCGTGCTGATGAAAAGCTCCGCCGCGGACGCCGCGACGTCGATACGCTTAAGCAAAAAAACGCTGAAAAACATTTATGAAAATCTGTTCTGGGCGTTTATTTATAACGCGGTATGCATACCGATAGCCGCCGGCGCGTTCGTCGGTCTCGGCTTGACGCTAAATCCGATGATAGCGTCCGCCGCCATGAGCTTATCGAGCTTCTGCGTCGTGTGCAACGCTCTGCGGCTTAATTTATTCAAAGCAAATAAATATGAAAATAAACCCGAGCAAAAAGAGGAGATAAAAGAAATGAAAAAAACGTTATTTATTGAGGGAATGATGTGCATGCACTGCGAGGCTCGCGTCAAAAAAGCGCTTGAAGCGCTTGACGGCGTAGACTCAGCCGACGTAAGCCACGAAAAAGGAACGGCGATCTTAACTTTATCAGCTGAAATACCCGATGAAAAGCTGAAAGCTGCCGTTGAAGAACAGGGTTACAAAGTTACAAAGATAGAGTAAAAAACAAATCTATCATATTAAAACGAAGGTTTTTCTCCTTCGTTTTTTATTATATAATTATAAGCGCGTCGGGAGGTGGGGGGTCGCCGACGCGCGCGGCTAAAGCCGCATAAGTCATACAAGTAAGGAATTAATTATAGAAATATATATTTGTTTTAAAAGTAAAGTTAAATATCGTCAGCTCACATTACTTCTTTTTTTCGTTATATCTTATTCCGCTTCGGTGCCGGCGTACCAGTCCCACGTTTCAAATTCGGTATCAACGGGGTCCGGCTCCGTTTGATCCGACGGGATCTCTGCGACTTTTGTAATATATTCCGTTCCACTACATAATGTTTCTCCGTTATTTTCATACTCATAGTTTACGTCTGCAATCACCCACAGCTCGTTTCCGTCCGGAATAGCTCTCAATAATATTTCATATGAAACGTAACTCGGATTGTATGACAGATCATATATCTGTTTTTTCAGTTTCTCTGCGTCTATTTTCACATCTTTGAACCGTTCAAACAAATTGTCACAGACTCTGGCTTTGATTTTCAGCACGTCGCCACTGTTGTTTATTGTCACCATTAAATCGTCAATACGGTATATTCCGCTGAATCTTTTTCTGAATATTATATCATATTTTGAGCCGTATTGTTTTATTGATACGTCGCAGTCGTCAACAGATGTTCCCGTATATTCAAGCAGCACGTTTTTTGCATAGTCAATAAACTCCTGCTGACTTGAATTTGAATTTACCGGAGGCGTAAAGCCGTCTGCTCTTCCGCCTGACAAATAATCATATGTCACTAATTTTCCCGTAGTCTCGCCAAACGTGAACAAACCGTTATCTCCGATATACATATCATATTTTTCATCACAAATACCGAATGAAATCGTTTTCATATATAACATGGTTTGTTCGCCACCGAATATTTCTATGGTTTTTCCGCCCATATTCTGTTTTTTTGACTCATCTGCCATTCCAAGGAAATTCTTTCCAGTATAGCCTTCGGTTTTTCCATCGCCTTCGCCGCCTTCTCCGTTAGCATATAAATAGATTTTATAGTCTTCGGTACCCGTATCAGTAGTCGTTATTTCATTCGTATCCTTCTGAGTATCAATTTCCGTTGTTACTTCTTCCGTTTCCGCCCGGGTTAACGTTTCTTTTGTTTCATCATCCGGTTCTGTCTGAGTATCCGTTATATCTTCGCCTGTTGTGTCTTTATCCGTTTCCGTCTGAATATCCGGAATATCCCCTACAGTCGTGTCTTCGTTCGGTTCGGTCTGTATGTCCGTTATTTCCGCTTCGGTCGTGTCTTCCTCCGGATCAGTCTGTATATCGGTTATATCCTCTGCGGTCGTGTCTTCCTCCGGCGCAGTTTGAATATTCTCTCCGTCCGTTTCCGTTACGGGTTCGTTTCCGTTCGGTTTTTCCCCTGTTTCGGTATCTTTTTCCGTTACCGGCGCGGGGGTCGTTTCCGTGACGTCCGGCGGCGTCGGAATGCCGTGACTCGCGGTCTTGGCGGCGGTCACGACGCCGGCTATTATAAGACCGACGGCGAGCAGCGCGGCGGCGGCAATGACGGCAAGGCGTTTGAATACCGGTCTGCCGGCGGCTTTTTCCTGTGTTCCTTTAAAAACTATGGTTTTATTATATGAATGCTTTTCTTCGCTTTGTAAAAGCTTTTCAAAATCATTGTCTGACATTTTCATTCTTTTCAATCTCCTTCATCAGTAGTTTTTTTGCCCTGTAAAGGCGTGATTTTACCGTTCCCTCCGGTATTCCAAGTATGTCGGATACGTTTTTCTCCGTAAGCTCGTCAAAATACGACATCGTTATCACGACCCTGTATTTATACGGCAAAGTGTTTATCGCTTTGTATAAGTATTCGTACGTATCGTCGTCCGCGACCTTTTCCGGTATGTTTTCCAAATATTCGTTTGAAAGCCCGATTATTTCCGTTTCACTGCGCTTACGCATTTTGCGGTAAATATCACGGAACGTGTTAAGACAGGTTTTATATATAAACGATTTAGTTTCCTTTTGGCTGTTCGGCGTAAAATCGCTTTTAAGCAGTCTTATACACGTTTCCTGAAAAAGGTCGTTTGTGTCAAACTCGTTTTTGCACAAGCTGTAACAGAACCGGCTGATACCGTTACCATATTCCGACAGTATGTTATTCAATTCGGCGCCTGTCATTTCTTTCCTCCTTTTTTCGGATCCGCATATAAAACGAAATAAAAACCCGAAAGGTTCCGTTTTTGAAAAAATTTTTTGCTTTTTTTCGTTTTGTAAAAAGAACCGGCGTTGTCAGCAACGGAAAACGCCGGTTTTTATATAATAAGATTTTTACCGTATATTTTGTAACCGCTCAAAGAAGCGGCGGGTTTGATTTTTCGGGGCAATAACTCCCTCCGTCACGGTGATACCGTGACACCCCCCCGAAGGAGGAGGCGAAGCCTCATCCGTCACTGCGTGACACCTTCCCCCAAGGGGAAGGCGGGTCGGCTCCCTTTTTGAGGGAGCTGTCTGCAAAGCAGACTGAAGGAGTTTAAATATTATTTATTATTCTTTTAAACGTATTTTCGCCGCGGTCTTTTTCGTCTGTGGTCTTAAGTTCCCATTCAAGCGAAAAATCGAGGCTGTGACCGGGCAGGACGGTCTGCAAAGGCGACAGCGCTTCGGATTCCGTGAAATCAGGACAGGAATATATCTCGCAGCTGCAGCCGCCGTCCGGATATTTTCCGGCTTTGTGGTCCGTTTTATATCTCTGTATAAACAGAACTCCGTCCTCCGTCAGCGTCGCCACGGCGCCTTTTTCGTTGTTGAAGCCGACTTTGAGTGCGCGATCAGCTTCGGGTGACTGTTTTACGCATATAAGCTCATCCGTCACGGTAAGTCTTTCGTCG
>JAEEGW010000197.1 GCA_016280525.1 Clostridiales bacterium | reverse complement strand
GCTTTTTTGTTTGACGCAACAAGCTTTATCCCGTCTTTATTATCCGCCACGGCGTTTCACCTCCTTTTTGTTCGGAAGCCGTATTATATCATAAAAATACGTAATTGTCAAGACCGTATATAGAGTTTAAGCGTATTTTCTATCCAGTATTCGTATCTGCATTCCGGACAAAGTTTTTCATATTCTTTCATTTTCAGATACAGTTCAACTCCGTCCGACGCGTCGTGCCAAATATCGGTAAATACGTAATCGTACAAACGCTTTGCATAATTCTGTTCCGCGTACTCAAAAGCGTCCGCCTGAATTATTTTTATTTTTTCTTTATTCGGGAATTGAGGCAGTATTACGTCGCAGAACAGCTTTATGACGTCCCCGTCGCGCTCCACTACCGTAACGGAGGAAACGCAGTCTTTCTGCGCCGCGGAAAAAGCGAAATATCCGAGCCCTAAACCGAACGTCAAAACTCTGCCTGCCGCGTTTTTGACGTGCGGCTTTATCGTTATCGTCTCGTTCGGCAACAGAGTCATCCATTCGCGTCCGTTCTCAAGCACGGCGGGATATTCGAAATCGCGCTCAAAATAACCGATCTTCGGCAGTATCCTGCCGTCCGGCAGTATATCCGGGTCGCCGCAGACGAAAGCCTCGTACGCCTTGCAGCTCAAATGCTTAAGCCGCCAGCTACCGAGCTCTTTTTCGTCAAACTTTACCGTTTTGTAATACGGGTCATCTTCAAAATCCGCAGGATCCAGCCTGTGTACCATCGGGATGAAATATTTTCTGTATAAGATCTTATCATCCGGGCTGTTTACCGTGTCGAGCATACAAACGGCGGCGAGGAGCGCGGAGTACGCAAGCTCATCGCCGCCGGTATTTATATACATCTCTTCGTTTATGAAATGCGGAGCAAGATTCAGATACATGCTCATGCATTCAAATACACGGTCGTTGTATATTTTATAGTCCAAGACGTTACTCGCTTAATATAAATGCGGCGCAGGGGATACCGCCTGAATTGCACAGAGTGACGGCTTCCGGGAAGGTATAGGACAGCTTGTTGTTGTAAGCGACTTTTTTGATCGCTCTGGTATACGTAAGAACGACTGTGTCCGTACCGGATATCACGGCAGACGAGGGTTCGTATATGGCGGAGTACTTGGACGTGCTCGTAGCTACTTTGAATCCTTTGAGGACGCCGCCCTGTGCAACGAGACCTTTGCCGACGTTTCTGAATTTTACGGTCGCAGTCTTGCCGTCCGCGGAGACCGTGAACGATTCAACTATCGGTCCTTCGGCTTCCGCCGGGTCTCCTATGCCCAGACCGTATGCAAGTACCAATTTCTTCATACGTTCCGCGATCTCCCACTTGTTGTACGGGTGCAGGTTGTTATTGTAATCCTGGTCTTTCCAGAGATCCTCGGTGGAGCATATATGAGCGTTTGCAAGCATTGTCGGTATGGAACCCATATTCATTCTTACCGTTGCAAAATCAATATACTGGTTCGCCTGACCGGTCGAGCTGTACTGGAAGCTCGGTGAAAGCTCGACGATATATACGGGATAATCGTGATTTATCTGGTCGTGCTTATCTCTTATATAGTTTATCATAGCCGTAAATCTCTGTGCGTATGCGTAACAGTTGTCGTTAGATCCGGAGCAGTCGGACTCGCCCTGATACCAGATGAAGCCGGCTATCGGCATATTCTGGAACGAATACATGGCGTGGTTATACATATAAGACGAAGCGTGAGGGTTTACGCCGGGAGCGGAATAAACGCCGTTTGCGTCCACCGTGCTGACGTTGAGTGCGTCGCGTACTTCGTTCGGTAAGAATCCGTGCAGCGCCATGCCGTTGCCGTCAAATTCTATCATTCCTATCGGAACCTCGCGTTCAAGCGCGTTATACAGTTTTACAGCCGTGTAGTAGCCGAGAGCGGAGAACGCCAAGGCGCCCCTCTTCGGCTTCTGCCAGCCGCGTCTGTTTACAACGTCCTCGCTGACGTCGTTCGTGCCGAGCGTTATACCGGCAAGGTCACTGGCTGTCGTTCTGTTGAGACGTATAAGCATATCGTTGCTTACTTCAACGTTTTTTGCTTCCTGCGGAGCCAGAGGTTCGCTGTTTATGGCGGATACGGGGTAATAGATATTGGACTGACCCGCGATCCAGTAAACGTCGCCTACCAGAACGTTTGTTATGACCGTTTTTACGTCGTTGCCGTCCTCGCCCGTACCGCCGGATACCGTTATATCCTTAGGTGTGGTGCAAGCGGGGAGCACGTCGCTCAGCGTTATGAGCCATGCACCGTCAACTATCTGTGCTTCGCCGGTAAGACCGGAGAATTCGGCGCGGACGTATTTGCCCTCTTCGGATTCGGGCGCCCAGCCCCATATACGTATCGGTTCGTTTCTCTGCAAGACCATGTCTTTGCTTATGGCGCGGGATACCGTAAAGCTCTGCGCGTATTCTCTCGGCTCTTCCGGCTGAGTTTCCTCTTCGGTCACTTCTTCAGTTGTTTCCTCAGTCGGCTCTTCGGTCACTTCTTCAGTCGGCTCTTCGGTCTCTTCCTCGGTCGGCTCTTCAGTCTCTTCTTCCGTCGGCTCTTCCGTGTCGGTCGGTACCACGCCGGCGCTGACGGCTCTGAAGAGTTCAACAACGTCCTTGTTGTTTATCTCGCCGTCTCTGTTGATATCGCAGTTTTCTTCTATTGCACTATCCTTGTTGCCGCTGGCATATCTGAACAGCGCCACAACGTCCTTGTTGTCTATCTCGGTGTCGCCGTTGGTGTCTCCGAGAAGTGCGGAGAAAACAACGGAGCCTGCCCCGATTATCGTCGCGCATACAAACGCGGCCAGAAGGACGAATGATATGATTTTTTTCATTTTGCACCTGCTTTCTTATATTTAAATTTTAAAATTTCCAAAGTATAAAAGTATAAAGAACAACACAAAAGCGCCGAACGCCGCGGAAGAAGCGTTCAGTGCGGTCAGCATGATACCCATTATCCGCACCGTACCCAGGTTGTCCACAGCCGTTTTTACCGAGAAAACGAGGGATAACAGAGATAAAAACAAAGTAACGGCTGACAAAAAACACAGTATTGCCATCTTAGCGGCGGAGATCGCGTAAAAAGTGATCACACCGCCCATGCCCTGCATTTCCGTTTTCGGCGACAGAAAGTACAGGCATATCAAAAGGACCGCGGTCAGAACCGAAGCTGCGGTAAACGTGCACGAAGTAAGAAAGCACGTTTTTTCTGACATTTTTCTGTGTTTCTTCATAAGCTGATTTGTTTTTAACATACTGATTTTCGGCTAAAATACTGTAAAAACCCTTTTGCTAATGTATATTATACACATAAAACCGGATTTGTCAATACATTTAAATTTAACTTTAACTTTACAAAGATATATTACGACGTAATTTTCAGTTTTCATTTATATGATATTATTTGAAAAAAGATATTAAAATCGGAGATAATTATGCTTAAAATCAAAGATATAAGCAAAACGTATAAAACCGGAGATCTCGTGCAGCGCGCGCTTGACGGCGTGAGCCTGAATCTCCGTGACAACGAATTCGTCGCCGTGCTCGGACCGTCGGGCTCCGGCAAGACGACGCTGTTAAACGTTATAGGCGGACTTGACAGGTATGATCACGGAGATCTGATAATAAACGGCATTTCAACTAAAAAATATAAAGACAGAGACTGGGATTCTTACAGAAATCACACCGTGGGATTCGTTTTTCAGACGTATAATCTTATCCCGCATCAGTCCGTTTTGTCTAACGTTGAGCTGGCGCTTACGATCTCCGGCATCTCAAAAAAGGAAAGAAGAAAACGCGCAAAACAGGTATTGACCGACGTGGGACTCGGCGACCAGATACACAAAAAGCCGAATCAGCTCTCCGGCGGTCAGATGCAGCGCGTAGCGATAGCGAGAGCTCTCGTAAACGACCCGGAGATACTTCTGGCGGACGAGCCGACCGGCGCGCTTGATACTAAGACGAGCATACAGGTAATGGAGCTGCTCAAACAGGTGGCGGCGGATCACCTTGTCGTCATGGTCACGCACAACCCGGAGCTTGCGGAAAAATATGCCACGCGCACCGTCATGCTGCGCGACGGAAAGATAACCGGCGACACGCAGCCGTACGAGCCGGACGAAGACAAAAACGACGCGCCGGTCCACAAAAATATGGGCAAATCCTCAATGTCGTATCTTACGTCGCTTTCTCTCAGCTTCAACAACCTGCTTACCAAAAAAGCGAGAACGGTGCTCACCGCGTTTGCCGGCTCTATCGGCATTATCGGCATCGCGCTCATCATGTCGCTGTCAAACGGCGTAAATACGTATATAACCGACATTCAGAAAAGCACGATGACGTCGTACCCCATAACGATAGACGCGCAGACGATAGACTTGAACAGCATAATGAACACCAATTCCGCGGATGCGGACGAGGGCGGCGATCACGAGCTTGACGCGGTCTATTCAAACGGCAGGATGCTTCAGGCGGCGTCAGCTTTCACCTCGAGCGTGACGACGAACAACCTGACGGATTTCAAAAAGTATCTGGATGATGAAACAAGCGAGATACACAAATACACCGGCACGAGCGGGGTCGTGTATATATACGACCTTGATTTCGGCGTATATACCTACGACCCGGAAGGCGAGCTTATAAACACTAACGAATCGCTTACCGCCAATTCCGCCATGTATTCGCAGATGCCGACGAGCGGGTTGATGCGCACGACATACGCGCAGCTTCTGCCGTCGACGGACGGTCTCGTAAGCGACGCGGTGAAGACGAGCTACGAGCTCGCGTCGGGCAAATGGCCGGAAAACTACGACGAAACGGTGCTTGTGTTAAACGAGCATAACGAGATATCTTATTTAACTCTTTACCGCCTCGGACTTATCCCCGCATCGGAATACGACGACCTTGTTGCCAAGATAACGAAGGGTGAAAAGGTGGATATCCCTCAGCATAAATTCACGTACGAGGAAATACTGAACAAAGAATTCCTGCTCGTCACCGCGTCTGACAAATACGTCAAAGACGGCGATATATATAAGGAAATAAAAGACACCTCTGAAGCGTTCAAGGACGTGCTGTCGGACGCTATGAAGCTGAAGATAACGGGCATTATAAGACCCGCGGAAGGCACGACGGGCATAACGCTCACGATGACCGTCGGATATACCAAAGCTCTGACGGATCATATAGTTTCGCACACGGAGGAAAGCGGCGTCGTGCGCGCGCAGAACGCGGACAGGACCGTAAACGTGCTGAGCGGACTTTCATTTGAGCCGGCGGACGACGAAATGAAAAAGACGGACGCCGTAAAGTATATAAACAGCCTCGGCATAAGCGAAAAAGCGCGCCTCTGCACGGAGCTTATCATGCTGAAAAAGATAGACGTCACCTCAATTCCGGGTCTTGAT
>JAEEGW010000196.1 GCA_016280525.1 Clostridiales bacterium | reverse complement strand
CTCACACGGCAAGAGCTTGATAAAGTCTACGCTTTGCCGTATATGCGCGCGTATCATCCTATGTATGAAAAAGACGGCGGCGTGCCGGCGCTGGACGAGATAAAATTCTCCATAACGCACGTGCGCGGTTGTTTCGGCGGCTGTAATTTCTGCGCGCTGGCGTTTCACCAGGGGCGCTCGGTCGTGTCGAGAAGCATTGATTCCGTTGTCGAAGAGGCAAAACTTCTGACAACGCTGCCCGGCTTCAAGGGTTATATTCACGACGTGGGCGGTCCGACGGCGAACTTCCGCTATCCGAGCTGCGAAAAGCAACTGACGGAAGGGATATGCAAACACAGAAAATGCCTGTGCCCGACGCCGTGCAAGAATCTGATAGCCGATCAGTCGGAATACGTGGAGCTTTTGCGCCGCGTGGAATCCGTGCCGGGCGTGAAAAAGGTGTTCATCCGCTCCGGTATAAGATTTGATTATATGCTGGCGGACAAAAGCGACGAATTTTTCAAAAAGCTCGTCAAAGATCACGTTTCCGGTCAGCTCAAGGTCGCGCCGGAGCACTGCTCCTCAAACGTGCTGAAATATATGGGCAAACCGGATTTCTCCGTTTACAAAAAATTCTGCGATAAGTATTTCGGCTACTGCGAAAAGCTCGGAAAACAGCAGTATATCGTGCCGTATCTCATGTCGAGCCACCCGGGCAGCACGCTTTCAGACGCGGTTGAGCTCGCGCTGTATTTAAAGAAAAGCCGCTACGCGCCGGAGCAGGTGCAGGACTTTTATCCAACGCCCGGAACGGCGTCCACGGTCATGTTTTACACCGGGCTCGATCCGTTTACGATGAAAAAGGTGTACGTCGCGACCGACCCGGAAGAAAAACGGATGCAGCGGGCGCTGTTGCAGTTCAACCGTCCGCAGAACCACGCCGAGGTCCGCCGCGCGCTGATAAAATGCGGCAGAACCGACCTCATAGGCCGCGGACCGAACTGCCTCGTCCCGCCGGAGGTGAAAAGAACAAAGAAGAAATAAAGTCGGCGTCGCTTACGGGAACTCCTCGTCTCCACCCCAAAACCTCCGCCATTTCCCCCGTTGATTTCAACGGGGCTTTTTTGCGGCTTCAACCGCGCAGGCGTACCATTAGGTGGGCTCCCCGCCCCCTTTCCGGGAACCCCCAAAAACTCGTTCCTCGTTTTCGGGGAACCCCTTTTTCCGCCCCCCTATCCCCCCGCCTTCCCCCCTACGGGCACAACGTGCCCGAATGAAGTCGCCCGCTAACGCGGGGTTCCCCGCTGCTTATAGCGGTGGGGGTTCACGCGGGCTAATGATGAAATGAAGACGCCTACGCTAATGAAGACGCCCTGCGGGCTGATTAAGGAACGGGGGCGACTTCGCTTCATTAGGCGACAACGTCGCCGGCATCATTAGTGCGCCGGGGTTCCCCGAAGCGAACTTGTGAGCTTTGGGGGTTCGCAGGCAGCACGGCTTCATTAGTCGGCAGAGCCGACGACTTCATTGTTTTGCGACTTTATCCGCGCACGAGCATACCCCTGAGGTGGGCTCCCCGCCCCCCTTTTCCGCCCCCCTATCCCCTCGCCTTCCCCCCGATATTTCATCGGGGCCTTTTGCGGCTTCAACCGCGCGCGTCGGCAGCCCCCACTACCGGGAGCCCCAAAAACTCGTTCCTCATTTTCGGGGAACTCCTACGCCTGACGCGCTTATTTATTATCATCTCCGCGCCCCCTCAATACCGCAAAGAGATTGAGGGAGGGGTAAGAGGGGGTTTGGGGGGTGTTGAGGGGTGGGACCACCCAAGAGCGCCGTATGGCGCACAGAACGTCGGCTCCGCCGACACCGGTTTTTATTCTTTATTCTTTATTCTTTATTCTTTATTCTTTATTCTTTATTCTTTATTCTTTATTATTTATTCTTTATTATTTATTCTTTAAGACGGACGACCAATGGTCGCCCCTACATTGATTTGTTTGATTTAAAAACGGACGACCAATGGTCGCCCCTACATTGATTTGCTTGATTTAAAAACAGACGACCAATGGTCGCCCCTGCAAGCAAACAAGCCGGGAACGTATCCCGGCCTGTTTATTTATGCGTATTTTATTCGTACAGCTTGCTCATGTTGCAGAGTTTTCTGTATTTGTCCTTTGCCTGTTTTTCCGCCTGCGCGAAGAGTTCTTCCGCTCTTTCCGGGAACGCTCTGACAAGGGAGTTGTATCTCGTCTCGGTCATGATGAAGTCGCGGTATGAAAGCGACGGTTCCTTGGAATCAAGCGTGAAGGGCTGGGGTGCGTCCGGATTGAATCTGAAGTTGAACCAGTAACCGGACTGTACGGCGAGCTTGGTCTCTTCCATAGCGGTGGCAAGACCTTTCTTTATGCCGTGGTTGATACACGGAGCGTAACCGATGATCAGAGACGGTCCGTGATATGCTTCCGCTTCCGCTATAGCCTTGACGGACTGAGCGTAGTCAGCGCCGAGTGCGATCTGCGCGGTGTAAACGTAGCCGTAGGACATAGCGATCTGCGCAAGGTCTTTCTTCTTCGTGTTCTTACCTGCCGCCGCAAACTGCGCAACGGAACCTGTAGGCGTGGCCTTGGATGCCTGTCCGCCGGTGTTGGAGTAAACCTCTGTATCAAATACGAATATATTGATATCCTCGCCGGACGCTATCGCGTGGTCAAGACCGCCGAAGCCTATATCGTAAGCCCAGCCGTCGCCGCCGAAGATCCATACGGATTTCTTTTCAAGCATATCCGCAGATGCGACGATCTCTTTCGCCGCGTCGGATTCGCACTTCTTCGCCGCTTCAAGCAGAGCCTTGCCGGCTTCGCCCGAAAGCTTGCCGTCGTTCATCACTTCAAGCCACTTTGCTCCGGCTTCCTTTGCCTCAGCGGAGCTGCAGTCGCAGGCGATGAACTTCTTTACTGTCTCTGCAAGCTTTTCTCTTCTCTGTCTTACGGATATCGCCATACCTAAACCGTATTCGGCGTTGTCCTCAAACAGGGAGTTTGCCCATGACGGACCCTTGCCGTCCTTATTAGTGGTGTACGGAGTTGACGGTGCGGAGCCGCCCCAGATCGAAGAACAACCGGTGGCGTTCGCTATCATCATCCTGTCGCCGAAAAGCTGTGTGATGAGCTTTGCGTACGGCGTTTCGCCGCAGCCGGGGCAAGCGCCCGAGAATTCAAGCAGCGGCTGTTTGAACTGGCTGCCCTTCGGTGATTCGGGTTTGAATTTTGCCAGAACTTCTTTGTTGTCGCAGTATTTGTATGCGAGATCGAAGTGCTTCTGCTGATACATCATATCGTCTATCGGCTTCATGGACAGAGCCTTTTCGCCCTTCTTGCCGGGGCAGACGTTTACGCAGGAGCCGCAGCCCGTACAGTCGAGCGTGGAGGTGACTATCGCGAACTTGTAGCCGGGCATAGCCATCATCGGCACGGTCTTCATATCGGCGGGTATTTCGTCGCCTTCGGGGATCGCTACCGGTCTTATGACCGCGTGCGGACATACGAGTGAGCAGAAGTTGCACTGTATGCAGTTGTCGGGGTTCCACGACGGAACGTCGACCGCTATGCCGCGCTTTTCAAACGCCGCGAGGCCCTGTGGGAACGTGCCGTCCGCGTCTTCAACGAACGTGGAAACGGGCAGATCGTCGCCCTTCTGAGCGTTGACGGGTGCGAGTATCGTCTTTTCGAATCTGGCGAGCTTGGACGCGCCTTCAAGGTCGTGCTTTGCGGCAGGCTCTTCTTTGGCGTCAGCCCATGCGGCCGGAACGGGTATCTCAACGAGTTTTTCTATACCCATATCGATAGCCGACTGGTTCATCTTTACTATGTCGTCGCCCTTCTTTGCAAAGGATTTTACGACGGCTTCTTTCATGTATTTGACGGCTTCGTCTATCGGTATGATGTTGGCGAGTTTGAAGAACGCCGCCTGAAGCACCATGCTGAATTTGTTGCGAAGTCCGAGTTCACGGGCTATCTTTACGCCGTCAACGGTATAGAATTTAACGTGTTTCTTAGCGAGGTCCGCTTTGACTTTTGCGGGGAGTCTTTCTTCAAGTTCTTCCGCGGTCCAGCCGGTGTTGAGCAGGAACGTGCCGCCTTCCTTTATGTCCTTCGTCATATCGTACTTGTCAAGATACGCTACGTTGTGGCAGGCTACGAAGTCGGCCATGGATACGTAATACGGGCTCTTTATCAGCTTGTCGCCGAAACGGAGGTGGGAGATCGTAACGCCGCCGGATTTCTTGCTGTCGTAAGCGAAGTACGCCTGGACCTTCTTATCCGTGTGGTCGCCTATGATCTTTATGGAGTTCTTGTTCGCGCCGACGGTACCGTCAGAGCCGATGCCCCAGAATTTGCAGGAGATCGTTCCGGCGGGAACGGTGTCGGGATTCTCTTCTCTCGGTAAGGACAGATGCGTTACGTCGTCGTTTATGGACAGCGTGAATCTGTTGACGGGCTTGTCCGAGGCGAGGTTCTTGTAAACGGCTATGATGTCGGCGGGAGTGGTGTCCTTGCTGCCGAGACCGTATCTGCCGCCGACTATATCGTCAACTTTTATCTTTTCGTCTTCAAGCGCTTTTACGACGTCCAGGTAAAGCGGTTCGCCGATCGAGCCGGGCTCTTTCGTTCTGTCCATAACGGCTATCTTCTTTACCGTGGCGGGGAGAGCGGCGGCGAGGTGCTTTGCCGAGAAAGGTCTGTAAAGTCTTACTTTTACAAGACCGACCTTCTCGCCCTTTGCGAGCAGGTAATCTATCGTTTCTTCAATTGTGTCGCATACGGAACCCATAGCGATTATGACTTTTTCCGCATCCGGCGCGCCGTAGTAGTTGAACAGTTTGTAATCGGTGCCGATCTTTGCGTTTACCTTGTTCATGTATTCTTCAACGACGGCGGGAACGGCTTCATAGTAGGGGTTGGACGCTTCTCTTGCCTGGAAGAATATATCCGGGTTCTGCGCGGTGCCGCGGAGAACGGGATGCTCGGGGTTGAGCGCGTTCTTCTTGAACGCGGCGACGGCGTCCATATCGACCATTTCTTTTAAGTCTTCGTAATCCCACGTTTCTATCTTCTGTATCTCGTGGCTCGTTCTGAAGCCGTCAAAGAAGTGTAAGAACGGGACTCTGGATTTGATGGTGGAAAGATGCGCGACGGCGCCCAAGTCCATAACTTCCTGCACGCTGCCGGAGCAAAGCATTGCAAAACCGGTCTGGCGGCAAGCCATAACGTCGCTGTGATCTCCGAAAATGGACAGCGCGTGGGACGCTAAAGCTCTGGCTGAAACGTGTATGACGCAGGGGAGAAGCTCGCCGGCGATCTTATACATATTCGGGATCATGAGCAGTAAGCCCTGGGATGCGGTGTACGTTGTGGTGAGCGCGCCCGCCTGGAGCGAGCCGTGTACGGCGCCGGAAGCGCCTCCCTCGGACTGCATTTCAACAACTCTGACCTGCTGACCGAAGATGTTTTTCAGACCGTTTGCGCTCCATGTGTCCGTGACCTCAGCCATAACGGACGAGGGAGTGATCGGGTAGATTGCGGCAACCTCCGTAAACGCGTACGATACGTGCGCGGCGGCGTTGTTGCCGTCCATGGTTTTCATTTTTCTTGCCATGTGTGACCTCCGTTTTATTATAATTTGAGATTGGTTAATACGGTTATTCCATACCTTTTTATAATATATCATTATAAGCAAAACGTATATATTATTGTGTAATCTTTTCGTAAATTTTTTAAGCAGGGACCGGCTGATTTCATCAGCACGGTATTATTTACAAATATTTAACACCGAAAATTGAAACTTTTTCATACATATATGCGTCTATATATATGGAGGGTTATATCAGTTTATGGAGGTAGAAAAAATGAAATTCAAAAAAGCTTTTACTGTTATTATTTCCATAATATTTATTTGCCTGATCGCCGTACCGGTCAGCGCCGGTTCGGCCGAATATGAAACCGATACGGCGCTTATACAAAAAGCGTATGATCTGTACGCTCTTATGTATGAGATGTATGAAGATCCGGAATACGTGGATTTCGGCGGCGGGCAGATAACGGACGAATATACCGACAAAGCGGCGAAGCTTTACGGCTACAACTGGACGCGTTATAAAAACGGGATACGCACGGCGTCGGAATTCAAAGAGCATTTACGCAATTTCTTTTCCGATGAAATAGCCGACGGAATTGTAAAGGATACAAAATTTTTCAAAATAATCGACGGTCAGGTTGTCCAGATGGTCGATCAGAAGATCAACTGGAGGTTTTACGCAAATCCCGAAGAAATAGCGCCTGTTGTTGAAGGCGAAACGGCTGACACCGTAACTTATTCCGCCACGTTCAACGTTGACAATCATACTGCGTACGGACCGCTTGAAAAGAGAACGTTTATAATAAAACACGGCGAAAACGGCGCGCGTATAATCGGCGGCACGTTTATTGAGGAAGCGTTTTACATAGGAACGGAAGACGGCACGCCGATATCAGGCGCTTCTTTCCGGTACGCTTTTTCCCGTGCGGAGGCTATGGCGGAATGGTTCACGCTGTTCACACCGGAAAACTCAAAAAACAAAAACGTCCCGCGCCTTGTTTTCGGCGGCAAAACCATATATCTTAAAGGCGATACGGTAACGGGGTCCGACGAAGGCGGCGCGCTTCCGTTTGCGCTCGTGGAAAACTATAAAAACACGGCGGAATTAAAAGAAGATCTGAAAACCGTATTCTCGGACGGCATAGTTGAAAGGCTTTTAAACAAGAGATATACTATGTCGGACGGCTGTTCATATCCGCATTTTGTCGAGTATAACGGACGGCTGTATTACAAAAACTGGGCGTATGCAAGCAACTATAACACGCGTCCCGAAATAAATCTTAAAGCGGAGCAAACAACGAAAACAAAGCTGATATACAGCGCGTCTTTCAAAGATATACACAACGGCAGCCAAAGCTACGATTACACGTTTGAGCTTGTTGACGGCAGGTGGGTATTTACGAGATTTGAGCTGCCGAAATATCTTTATCATAAAGACGTAATAAAAGAAGATTTCGCGTCGCCTATGACGGCGGACGCGCCGGTCGCGGCTGTCTGCGCGCTGGCGGTATCCGCGGCGGTCGCGGCGGTGATTTTGAAAAAGAAAAGATATTAACTCTTTCCGTCGTAGGGCGGGGGCTTGCTCCCGCCGCATTCGTGCCCCCTCAATCTTTAAAGATTGTGGGAGGGGTAAGAGGGGTTTGGGGAGTTTTGAGGGGTGGGCACTTCCCCAAACAAATCGTCGGCGAAGCCGACACCGGTTTTTATTCTTTATTCTTTATTCTCTATTCTTTCTTCTTTATTCTTTATTCTTTACGGACGACCGATGGTCGCCCCTACAACGGGACGTCGAGTCACCACCCTATACCGCCTCTGAATTCTTAGTTCTG
>JAEEGW010000195.1 GCA_016280525.1 Clostridiales bacterium | reverse complement strand
ACGCCGTTTTTGATCCCGCGATCGTAAAGCTCGTGCAGCTTCGGTATATCCGCTTCGTCAAAGCATAAAACGAGCGAGCCGTTTTCTATATACGAAAAATCAAGCGTTTTTGACAGTTGTCTTATAAGCTCCGCGCCGCGCACGTTCATTTTAGCTTTTATCGTGCCGGGGAGCGCGTCAAATCCCGCGTGAGCTATCGCGCTGTTCGCCTTGCTCGTGCCGGAACAGACGTCTTCCTCTTTATCTATAACGCATATTTTTAAATCATATTTTGATAACTGCATTGCCGCGGCGCAGCCGACAACGCCCGCGCCTATGATTATAACGTCGTATTTATTCATCATCGTCGTCTCCTTCAGCCCAGCAGAGCGCGCATTTTACCGCGCGGCGCCAGCCCTTTTGCAGTTTTTTTCTGTACTCCGGCTGTATCTGCGGCAAAAATTCCTTTTCTTTTTGCCAGTTTTTCTTTATTTCGTCTTTATCAGCCCAGTATGATACGGCAAGTCCGGCAAGATACGCGGCGCCGAGCGCCGTCGTCTCCACACAGCTCGGACGTTCTATTTTCAGATCCGATATATCGGACTGGAACTGCATCAGAAAGTTGTTGGCGGAAGCGCCGCCGTCGACCTTGAGCGAGGAAATGCCAAGCCCGGATTCGTGCTTCATGGCGGATATAAGATCGTTCGTCTGATACGCAAGCGATTCCACCGCCGCGCGTATGAAATGATCTTTTGAAACGCCGCGCGTCAGACCTACCACCGTCCCGCGAGCGTATTGATTCCAGTACGGCGCGCCCATGCCGGAAAACGCCGGAACGATGTAAACGCCGTTTGTGTCGGGAACGGATAAGCAGTATTCCTCCGACTGAGGCGAGCTGCGTATCATCCGCATCTCGTCGCGCAGCCACTGTATCGCCGCCCCGGCAACGAAAACGCTGCCCTCAAGCGCGTACTGGACTTTGTCGTGCTCCCCCGCGGCTATCGTGGTCAGAAGCCCCTTTTTTGATATAACGGCTTCGGTACCCGTGTTCATAAGCATGAAGCCGCCTGTGCCATACGTGCTTTTCACGTCACCGGCGGAAAAACCGCACTGGCCGAATAACGCCGCCTGCTGATCTCCCGCCGCGCCGGCAATAGCGATATTGCCGCCGAATTTGTCAGTATAACCGTAAATAAAGCTTGACGGATGGACTTCCGGGAGCATACTTTCGGGAATGTTGAAATACTGCAGAATATCCTTGTCCCAGCAGAGCTTGTGAATATCAAAAAGCATAGTGCGCGAGGCGTTTGTGTAGTCTGTCGCGTGGACTTTGCCGTCCGTAAGATTCCATATAAGCCAGCAGTCTACCGTGCCGAATCTCAGCTTGCCGCTATCCGCTTTTTCGCGCGCGCCGGTGACGTTTTTCAGTATCCACGCTATTTTACTTGCGGAAAAATACGCGTCAAGCACAAGACCGGTGCGGCTTTTTATCATATCCGCCATGCCGTCTTTTTTCATCTGTTCTATCATATCCGCGGTGCGCCTGCACTGCCAGACGATAGCGTTATATATCGGCCGCCCGGTGTCAGCGTCCCATATCACAGTCGTCTCACGCTGGTTCGTTATACCTATCGCGGCGATCTCGTCCGCGTGCGCGTCTATCTTCTGTATCGCTTCCATAGCAACGCCCATCTGCGTTGACCATATTTCCATGGGATCGTGCTCGACCCAGCCGGGCTTGGGGAATATCTGTCTGAATTCTTTCTGCACCATGCTCACGATACTGCCGCTTTTGTCAAATAAAACTGCGCGCGAGCTTGTCGTACCCTGATCCATCGAAAGAACGTATTTTTTATCCATATAGTCGCTCCTTACTTAATATCTCATAATATAATACCATACAAATATAAAAAAATCAATAGATAAATAAAAATAGGTGTCCCTTCGGGACGAATATGGGTGGTTTCCCACCTCTCACGGGAACCCCCATTGCTCACGATGTTCGCAACGGGGAACCCCTTTGCTCGAGCTACGCTCGAGAACCCCCCATATCCCCCTGTCCCCTCCCGGGAACCCCCAACGCTCTCCAGTTCGCGTCGGGGAACCCCGGTCCCACCAAATCTACGATTTGACGGGGCGGACGAATCCCGCTTGCGGTGCCCGAAGAAATCAGCGCGTCACTGCCGTGACTGTGCTTGATTTCTTTCGACCGCTGCGCTTTCCTCGCCTTGCTTCATCTTCCCCCGGAAGCGCAGGCTCGTCAACCCAAACCCCGCCCCCCTGCGGGCATAACGTGCCCGAATGAAGTCGCCCTCTTCGGGGCTAATGAAGAAATGAAGACGCTTCGCTAATGAAGACGCCCTTCGGGCTAATTAAGGGACGGTGGCGACTTCATTATTTTACGGCTTCAGCCGCGCGCGAGCACCCCTGAGGAGGGCTCCCCGCCCGTGAACCCCCAAAAACTCGTTCCTCGTTTTCGGGGAACCCCGGCCCCCCCTTCTACCGCCCCCCTTACCCCCCCGCCTTCCCCCCGAAGTATCGTGGCTTTTTTTGCAGACAAAAAACGGACGACCGATGGTCGCCCCTACAAGTTGGTCGTCGTGTGCGCTGACCCCTACCTCCTGAATTCTTAATTCTGAATTCTTAATTCGCGCCCCCTCAATCTCTTTTGAGATTGTGGGAGGGGACAGGGGGGGATGGGGGGTTCTCGGCGAAGCCGAGCTTGAGGGGTGGGAATCCCCCATATTCGTCGGCGCAGCCGACACCGCTTTTTATTCTTTATTCTTTCTTATTTATTATTTAAAACGGACGACCAATGGTCGCCCCTACATTGGTTTATTTGATTTAAAAACGGACGACCAATGGTCGCCCCTACATTGATTTATTTGATTTAAAAACGGGCGATCAATGATCGCCCCTACTCTGTTACGCCTTGACAAAAATAATTCTTTATGGTAGTATTAAAACAGGAGAAAGAATATGCCTTTGAATCTTTTGATAAAACCCTGCTCGTCATTATGCAATATGCGCTGCGATTACTGCTTTTACAACGACGAATGCGAAAACAGGGAAGTCCGCAGCTACGGTATTATGGACGAAAAAACGCTTGACGCGCTCATATCCCGTGCCTTTGAAAATACAAAGGGCTTTGTCTCCTTTTCTTTCCAGGGCGGAGAACCGACTTTGTGCGGGATCGGGTTTTATGAAAAAGTTCTGGAACTGCAGAAAAAATACAACAAAAACAGAATAAAAGTTTATAACAGCATACAGACAAACGGTCAGCTGATAAACAAAGAATGGGCGGATTTTTTGTCCGGAAACAACTTTGCCGCCGGTTTGTCGATAGACGGAGCAAAACAGATACACGATAGATTCAGGCACGGCGAAGACGGAAAAGGCACGTGGGAAAAAGCCGTGGCCGCCGCGGATCTTCTTATATCGCATAACGCAGCCGTAAACGTTTTATGCGTTGTTACGGGCGCGGCCGCAAAAGAGCCGGAGAAGGTTTATAAAGCTTTGAAAAAGTATAAATACCTGCAGTTCATACCGTGTTACGATGATCTCATAACAACAAAACAGCCGTATTCACTTACGGCTGATGCGTATAAATCGTTTTTAAACAAAGTTTTTGATTTGTATTATAAAGATTATTTTACCGATCATCCGGTCTATATCCGTAGCTTTGACAATTATATCGGCATGCTGCAGGGCAGAGCGCCGGAGATGTGCGGCGCCCTCGGTCACTGTTCCTGCTACGGCGCGGTCGAAGCGGACGGGTCAGTTTATCCCTGCGATTTTTACATGGTGGATAAATACCGGCTCGGCAGCGTTTTTGATAATTCATTTGCGGAAATGTTCTGCTCCGGTACTGCAAAAAAGTTCACGGCAGAGTCATACCCTCTGCCGGATGAGTGTAATAACTGTAAATACCGCCGTTTGTGCGGGGGCGGCTGCCGCCGGGAAAACAGAAAATACTGCCTTAGCTACCGCGGATTTTTTGATAAAAACCATGAAAAGCTGGCGGAGCTCGCTATGAAAACAGCTTTTCCGTCCGTTTGAGCACAAGCTTCAGGATCAAACCGTTTATAACGCCGAAAACGACGCCTGCGATAAGCAGCACGGGCGCGTAATACAGCACCGCGCCGGACGTTATAAGTGCGGACACGGCAAGCTGCGCCGCGTTGTGCATCACCGCGCCGGACACGCTGACCCCTGTCTCGTCAAAGACCTTGAATTTTTTGAGCACGAACATAAGCAACAGGCTCAAGATACCGCCCGCAAGGCTGTATAAAAGCGACGTGATGTTGCCGAAGATCAGCCACGACAAAACGATGCGGACAAAAGATATAAAAGCGGCGTACGGAAGACCGAGCGTGTAAAGCGCCGCCATTATAACGAGGTTCGCAAAACCCGGTTTTATGCCCGGTATGCCTGTCATATCAAACGGTATGAGAAATTCAATATAGGAAAACGCGAAAGCAAGCGCACACATAACGCCGCATAAGGCGATTTTTTTTGTCTTTTTCATATCAGCGCGTCCACCCCGTCGCCCGTTATGCGTATGACTATGCCGTTAGGCAGACAGATTATGCGCTCGCCCGATTTGCTTATCGGTTTGTGGTGAACGCAGTCTTTGCCCGGACAGTCTGCCGATATAACGGATACCGCGCCGTCCTTTACCTGTACGGTGCAATGTCCGTCAACGTCTATCACCGTATCCGTATCGAGCTGGTACGCGCCGTAAAGCTTGCCGTTTACGGTTATCTCAAACGACGCGCCGGCTGATCTTCCGCCGTAAAAAACGGCGAATAAAACGGCTGAAACAGCTAAGATCGCGGCGATAAGTATGATATTTTTCAATAAATATTTATTCATATTCTGAAAAACCCGCAGATCTTTTTACTGTTCCGTCCGTTTTGATCCACAGCGCCTCTGCGTTATACTGCCGTAAAAGCGTCTCACCCTCTTCTGTGCTCATAAGAAACAAAGCGGTGGAAAGCGCGTCCGCGTCCCAGGAATAGCGGCATATCACCGTTACGGAGCGGTATTCGGACGCAGGGTAAAGCGTGTTCAGATCGATTATATGGTGATATTTCTTGCCGTCGTATTCGTAATAACGCTGATAATCTCCGCTCGTGACAACGGAAATATCAGATACGCTTACTTTCGTATAAAGTCCGTCGCCGTCCGGGTCCTGCACGCCTACCTTCCACAGACCGTCCGGCTTTTTGCCGGATACGGTGACGTTGCCGCCGAGATTTAAAATATAGTCTGTTATACCGGAATCTCTTAACAAAGGCATTATATAAATAT
Source organism: Clostridiales bacterium (assembly GCA_016280525.1). GTDB lineage: Bacteria > Bacillota > Clostridia > Oscillospirales > CAG-272 > UBA1248. The sequence goes on along the minus strand of JAEEGW010000195.1, from coordinate 11,164 downwards.
AAACTTGTCCTTTTGCAAGCGCTCCGGCGTCTATCTTCAGTTCCTTATCGGTAAAATATACCGTACCGTCTTCAATTATGACCGATTCGTATGATATGTGCTTTGACGCCTCTTTCAGCTCGCTGTCCGTCGGTATCCCTTTGCCTTCCGCGCGGTATTTATGCCATAAGGACAAAACGGCGCCTGAAAATATGTTCATCCTGCCGTTTGTCAGTCTGCACCAGCCTAAACCGTTTTCCAACAGCGACAGTATTTCAACTCCGGCCTCGACCGGCTGCTGCCCGCACACCCGGTTCATATACGCGAGGTTTACGATCCCGTCGTATTCGTTATAAATATCGTATAACTTATGCAGCCGCAAAAGCTCCGTGTGAAGTTCTTTTGCCGTTTTATCGAATTTTTCCTTATCTGAGCAGTAAGCCGTAAACTCCGTTACAGTATCAAAAACGTCAGTGTACGTTACCGAGTATTTCTGCAAAGAATGTGCGGAAGAACACGCAGGCGCTGTTATCAGCGCCGCGCATATGATTATGAGAAATACTTTTTTCAATACCGTTTTACGATTATCTTTGAAGGACATTTTTCAGCGCACGCTCCGCATCTTATACATTTGCTCTGATCTATTCTCGCAATATTGTTCGTTACGGTTATCGCGTTTTCGGGGCAGGCGCGCACGCACAGACCGCAGCCGATACAGCCTTCCGGACACGCGGATTTGACCGCCGCGCCTTTGTTGAGTGAAGAACATCTGACGACGTACATCGCGTCGTCCGGGATTATATCTATCAGGTGCTTGGGACAGACGGCGACGCATTTGCCGCAAGCCTGACATTTTTCCCTGTCAACAACGGCAAGGCCGTCTATTATCCTGATCGCGTCAAAAGGGCAGACCTGCGCGCAGTTGCCGAAGCCGCTGCATCCGAAAGAGCATTTTTTAGAGCCGTGGCCGGGCGCGAGATACGATATCCTGCAATCTTCCGTATCGTCAAAATTGTAGTTTGCCGGATTTTTGGCGCAGTGACCGTGACAGCGCACGTAAGCGACCTTTTTGCCCGCCGCCTCCACCTGCACGCCCAGTATCTCGCTTATCGCTTTGGCGTCCGCGGCGACGCACAGACCGGGATCGGCCCCCTCGTATACCACCGCTTTCGCGTAAGCGTCACAACCCGCGTAGCCGCAGCCGCCGCAGTTTGAGCCGCCTAAGACAGAGCGGAGTTTTTCTTCTTTCGGATCGATCGAAGATTTGAATTTTTCGGACAGCACGCAAAGTCCCACGCCTATCAGTATACTGATAACGGCTATGACCGCGCACGCTGTCAGAACAGGTACCAACATTATATTAACTCCTTTATCAGAACGATACGCCTTTGAAGCCGAAGAACGCTATTGCCATAAGTCCCGCGGCGAGCAGAACTATGGGCATTCCCTGAAACGCTTTCGGTATTTTGTTATACTGTATCCGCTCACGCACGCCGGACATCAGAACGATAGAAACGAGGAAGCCGACGGCGGTGCCGACGGAGAATACCATCGTGTCAAAGAAGCCGAAGCCCTTCTGCGCGCTGTCTATCGCAACGCCCAAAACCGCGCAGTTCGTCGTGATGAGAGGCAGGTAAACGCCCAGCGCCTTATACAGCGCCGGCAGCTTGCGCTTCATTATGATCTCAACCGCCTGAACGAGCGCCGCGATGATCAGGATATATACGATAGTGCGCATATACACTAAATCAAGCGGGATAAGTATGAATCTGTTTATCGGATAAGTCACCGCGGACGATATGGTTATGACCGCTATGACGGACGCGCCCATACCGACGGCTGTATTAGTCTTTTTTGAAACTCCCAGGAAAGGGCAGAGACCTAAGAAACGGGAGAGCACCACGTTGTCTATCAATGCGTAGTTTATTATTCCCAAAATGAAAGCGGCAAGATAATTCACTGTTGGTTATCCTCCTTCTTTCCTATGCTGCAAGATGCGTCCATACAGGAGGCGCAGTGACCCGTGCAGTATTTTTCGGGTAAGGGCTGTTTTCTTTTTATCATCACGGCGTTGCGGATCGCGCACAGAGCCGCGAGCACGAAGAACGCGCCGGGAGCCATTATCATGATTGATACGGGCTCGTAGAATGAAGGCATTATATTGAAACCGAAAACGGAGCCTTTGCCTATAAGCTCGCGGATAAGACCGATTACTGTAAGCGCAAGCGTAAATCCGATCCCCATTCCGAGTCCGTCAAACAGAGACAGAAACGGCGGGTTTTTGGAAGCGTACGCCTCGGCTCTGCCCAAAATAATGCAGTTGACGACGATAAGCGGAATGTAAAGTCCGAGCGACGCGTAAAGCCCGCGAACGTACGCCTGCATCAGAAGGTCCACGACGGTAACGAGCGAAGCGACTACAACGATGTAAGCCGGCATCCTCACCCTGTCCGGGATTATTTTGCGGAGCAGGGAAATGATGAGGTTCGACATTATAAGCACCGCGCAGGTGGAAAGTCCCATGCCGAGACCGTTTATCGCCGAAGTTGTAACGGCGAGCGTCGGACACATACCGAGCATCAGAACGAAAGTCGGGTTTTCTTTTATTATGCCGTTATATAATCTTTCAAGTATCTTTTTCATTCGGTAACCCCTCCTTCCGCTTCCTGATGACGGTGCGCCATACCGAAGGCGTGACCTTCGTTTACGGCTTCAAGCACCGCTTTTGTCGTTATCGTAGCGCCTGTGAGCGCGTCTATTTCGTCAGGCGCCTCCGCGCCTTTTTTCGTATACGTAAGAGTATCCGCGTCCTTGCCTTTGAACTGAGCCTGCCAGTTCTCGTCAAGGCAGTTTGCGCCGAGACCCGACGTCTCACTCATGGACGTGACTTTCATTCCGGTTATAACGCCTTCTGTATCAACGCCCAAGGACAGCGTTATATCTCCGCCGTAGCCGTTGTGAGAAACGACGGAAACCACGACTCCTATAAATTCATTGTTTTTGTCGTATACCTCAAACGCGGAAACGATCTCCGCACCGCCGCTTCTTTTAGCGTTCCAGTATATCACGTATTCTGTAAGATCTTTGAATTCATTCGCGTCGGGCATAACGGTGTAAAACGAATCCATCCGTTCTTTTTCTTCCGCCTCGGCTATCCTGTTCTTCGTCACCGCGTTTACAACGGCTAAACAAAGCGCGGCGGTAAGCGTTATCGCAACGAGGATAAGCGTGTTTTTTATAATATTTTTCACTTTGTTTCCGCCTTCTTTCCGTAAGTGCCGAGCGGTTTCGGATACGTCAGCTTTTCAATTATAGGCGTAAGCAGATTTGCCGTGATAATGGCAAACGAAATGCCCTCGCCCGAGCCGCCGAAACAGCGTATCACCGCGGTTATAAGACCTACCGCTATACCGTATATGACTCTGCCCCATTTAGTTACCGGAGAGGTGGTGTAGTCCGTCGCCATGAATACCGCGCCGGCTAAAAGTCCGCCGCCCATAGCGTGGACCGTAAGATAGTTCAGCGTTACGGTCTCGCCCTTCATCACCGTGAACAAAGCCACGAAAGCAACGGTGGAACCTATGACGCACAGCGGTATGCGCGGGCTTATCACGCGGCGTATCAGAAGATATGCGAAGCCTATCAATATCGCGATGGTCGACGTCTCGCCTATCGAGCCGGAGTGAGTTCCGAAAAACATCTCAAAATAGCTCACGTGCTGTCCCGCCGCCGCCATTGAAAGCGGAGTTGCAGCAGAAACGCCGTCCGTCAGCGACGGGTACGCAGTCATTATGCGCGAAAACGACAGAAGCAGAAAGCATCTCGCCGTAAGCGCGGGATTCATAAAGTTCTGGCCTATGCCGCCGAATAACATTTTTACAACGAGTATCGCAAAAACGCCGCCGACGACAGGAATCCACCACGGAGAGGTGGAGTATAAGCACATCGCGAGCACAAGACCGGTGACAACAGCGCTCAGGTCGCCTATCGTCACGGGCAGCTTCATTATTTTTTCGTATACGAATTCGGTTAAGACGCAGGAAGAAACGGATAAAACGCTTATCAGAAGCGCGTACCAGCCGAAATAGATATAACCGAATATCATAGCGGGCGACATAGCGATAATGACGTCAAGCATCACCTTGGTCGTCGTTCTGCTCGTCCTTATATGTGGGGATATGGATACGTTCAACATTTTCATTTTTTTGCCGCCGCCTTCTTCTTTTCGGCTAAAACGAACTGTTTAGCCGCCGTTATGGACTGTGAGAGTCTGCGCTTTGCCGGACAGATATAAGTACAGCAGCCGCAGCCTATACATTCAAGCCCGTTCAGCTTCTCAAATTCCGCGTAGTCGTTCGCGTCCGCCGTGTTTTTCAGTTTTATCGGCATAAGATGCTCCGGACATACCGTAAGGCACTTGCCGCAGCGGATACATTCGTGCGGTTCCGGCACAGCCGTGTCTTTTTTCAACAGCAGTATGCAGGACGTCGTCTTGTTTACCGGAACGTCAAGCGTATATACCGCCGCGCCCATCATCGGGCCGCCGAAAATTATCTTTTCCGGCTCGTATTTAAAGCCGCCCGCCGCTTCAACAAGCCCCGCGACGTTCGTGCCTATCGGCGCGTCGAAATTCGACGGCGTATTCACCGCGTCGCCCGTCACCGTGACGATACGGTGCGTCAAAGGCTTGTTATACGCAACGGCTTCGGCTATCGCTATCGCCGTGGAGAAATTCAGAACGATGCAGCCGGCGTCCGCGGGTAGCATTTTTGAGTTTATCCTGCGCTTTGTAAGCGCCGTAATCATAACGCGCTCGCCGCCCTGCGGATATTTCTTTTTGAGCGGCACGACGGAAAGCCTCGGCTCGTCTTTGCAAGCTTCTTTTACTTTCGCTATGCCCTCCGGCTTGTTTGATTCTATGCCGAATATGCCGGTTGCGTCTTTGAATATAGATAAAACTATTTTCATGCCGAGCACGGCTTTGTCCGCCTGCTCGAGCATAAGTCTGTAATCGCAGGTTATATACGGCTCGCACTCCGCGCCGTTGCAGATTATATAATCTATTTTGATCCCCGGCTTGACGGAGAGCTTTACGTGCGTCGGAAATCCCGCGCCGCCCATGCCGACGATGCCGGCGGCTTTGACCGCGGCGATTATCTCCTCGGCTGTCATCTGCGTGTAGTCGCGTTCAACGCCAAAGCCCTCGACCGCCTCGTATTCGTTGTCGTTTGCAACGGTTATCGCAAGGGCGTTGTCGCCGTTGTGGCATATGTGAGCCGCCACGGTTTTGACGGTACCTGAAACGGAGCTTATCACAGCGGCGGAAACGAAGCCGCCCGGCTCCGCGATGGTCTGACCCACAAGCACGCGGTCGCCCGGCTTGACGCACGGCACGGCGGGCGCGCCTATATGCTGGTTCATAAGATAGACAAGGTCGGTTTGCGGTTTATATTCTTTTATCGCAGATCCGCTTGACAGATGCTTCATATCTTTAATATGAACGCCCCCGCGGAATGTCTTTTTTATCACGATCTTTCCTCCCGAAAAAGAGTTGTTATCAAAAATACCTGCAAATTGATTGCATTACATAATATTTTAATCTCATACACGGCATTTGTCAAGATATTTATTATAATAAAATAATTAAAATTTTATCTCTACTTGACATTATCCGTATTATATGATAAAATTATTAAAACGTATCGGATAAGGGTGAGAAAATGACAGAACTGTGTGAGAAATTAAAGGAAATATACGGAAAATATACGGAAGTCGGCGGCGGAGAGCGGAAAAGATCTCTGTCCGAGCTGTTTAAAGGCTGGTTTTCCGGTCAGGGAAAAGAAACTATGCCCGTAGATAAAGAGTTTATGGAAGTAGTGACCGAATACACGAAAAAAATAGCGGAAGAGGGCGACAGAGAAGACGCGCTGACCGCGGCGGAGCTGATACTCGGTATGCCGAAGAGCAAGAAGTTCAGCGAGCAGGATCTTTGTTTTGCCGCAATGCATTCAAACGTCGCGCAGCTTATACCGCTGTTTACCGACGACGACGTAAGAGCCGTGCGTGAACTGACGCAAAACGTGCCGAAACAGTACAGATTCCCCGTCTATAAAGATCTCGTAAAAGCGCTTGACGAGAGACTGAAAGCACCACACGATTAAACTGTAGGGGAGGGGTCTTACGTGAACCCCCAACGCTCTCAAGTTCGCGTCGGGGAACCCCTATCCCCTCCCGAATTAAGAATTAAGAATTAAGAATGTAGGGGCGACCATTGGTCGCCCGTAATTAATCGGTGTCCCTTCGGGAACCCCCAACACTCTCAAGTTCGCGTCGCCGACCCCTACCGTCTGAATTCTTAATTCGCACCCCTTCAATCTCGTAGAGATTGTGGGAGGGGACAGGGGGGGTATGGGGGGTTCTCGCCGCAGGCGAGTTTGAGGGGTGGGAAACCCACCATATTTCGTCCCGTAGGGACACCGATTTTTATTCTTTCTTCTTTATTATTTATTATTTAAAAAGAGCCCGCGTGAAGCGAGCTCTTTATTTAACTGTTTACGGTATCAATATACCGATTTCCATTCGCCTATGTTGGAAGGATCGAATTTGAACGGTGCGCCGAGGATTATTTCGGAAGCGTTCGTTCCTTCAACAGCGGTAAGCGTGTAGGGGCTGTTTTCCATGTTGCCTGCTTCAAACTTATCGCCTACTGCGCCGGTGATCTTGCCGTCAACGAGAGCTATCGATGCGTAAGCAGCGAGTTTGCCCAGGTCGATCGGGTTCCACAGGAACATATACGGGCAGCTGTGATCCGCGTCGTTGCCGATGTATTCAGCCATCTCGGAGGGAAGTCCGAGGCCGGTCAGTTTAACGGTGGATTTCTTATCCTGAAGTACCTTTGCGGCAGCCGCAACGCCAACGGTCGTCGGAGCGCATATTACCTTGAGGTCCGGATATTTCTGGAGCAGAGCCTGCGTCTGGTCTGTGGATTTCTGAGGCTCGTCGTCGCCGTATGCAACTTCAACGAGGTTCAGTTTTCCGTATTTTGCGCTGTCCGCAGCGGCTATGGCTTTCATAGCGTCTATCCAGGCGTTCTGGTTGGTAGCCTGAGAAGTTGCGGAAAGTATGGCGTAATCGCCTTCGCCGCCGGTCAGATCAAGAACGGCGTCGATAAGAGCCTGAGCGACCTGCTGTACGCCTGCCTGGTTGCAGAACGTAAGTCTGTCAGCCGGCGCTACGTCGGAGTCGAGAGTGAGTATCTTTATGCCCTTTGCTTTCGCGTCAGCTAAGACGGAAGACAGAGCGTTGGGGTCGTTTGCCGCTATCGCTATCGATTTGACGCCCTGGGAAATGAGGGAGTTGATAACCGCGATCTGCGCTTCGACCGTTGCCTGTTCGGGATGTCTGATGATGTAGTCGCTTGACGTTAAGCCCGCGGCTTCCATCGCAGCCTTGAAGCCTTCCGCCTCTTTTTCGTTGTAGGCGTTGCCGGCTGCTTTCGTTACAAGCGCGTACTTTGCGCCTGTTGTCGTCGTTGTTTCACCGCAGGATGCGAGAAGCGCTACTGCCATTACGGCGACAAGGATAAGGGAAATGATTCTTTTCATTTGGTTTCCTCCTGTTAATTTATGTATAAGCGGTACTCCGCAGATACTTGAATTTGTTTATGCTTTTTTCTTTTTCAGCTTTTTGCCTCTCATCTGGCTTATTCCGGATATGAGTACGGATATGATGAGCAAGAGTCCTATTATTATGAGTATGAGCTGAGGGTTGGTGTTAATAAGTCCGAGCGCGATGCGCAGACAGACTATCGAGAAACCGGCGATAAGAGCGCCGAACAGGTTGCCCTTGCCGCCCGTCGTCGCGATGCCGCCGAAGACGCACATCGCTATAACGTCCATTTCATAGTTCTGACCCGTCGTAGTATTCGCGCCGAACGTAGTCGTCAGTATGAACAGAGCGCACATACCCGCCATAAGTCCGGCAAGACCGTAAACAATAAGTCTGATCTTGCTTACTTTTATACCGGCGTATTTTGCCGCGGTCCTGTTGCTTCCTATCGCATAAAGCTTTCTGCCGAACGTACTTGTCGACAGTACCACAATGAATATCGCCGCGGCTATCAGCACCGCGAAGAACGCGACCGGGAACGGACCGAGGGTTTTTGAGAGAATGCCCAAGTCTTTGCTGTTGACGTATGAAAGCGAACCGCCCGAGCCGAGCGTTACCTCGGCGATACCGCGGAATATTATCTGCGTGCCGAGCGTCACTATCATAGGCGGCAGCTCCGGCCACCTCGTTAAGATAAAGCCGTTCAGCAGACCGCACGCAAGACCGGTCAGAAGACATATCAGCATCACGAGCGGGAAGGGAAGACCCGCGTTGCCCGCGAAGCACGCCACCGTTGCGGATAAGCAGACGATGGAGCCGACGGATATATCTATCTCTCCCATTATGAGCACGAAGCCCATCGGGAACACTATGAGTATCTCCGCAAGATATTTCGGCATTTCACGCAAAACGTTTTCAAGCGTGAAGTACGGTGACATTATCCTGCCCATTACGAGAACTGCGATAAAGATCAATACGAGAGCGCCTTCCCAGGACAGCAAACGCTTAAGTATGGATTTCTGGGGGACGGCACTTATCGTTCTTCCGGATTTACCTGCCATATCAGATCTCCCTCCTTGCCAGCGCCTGACGGTTCATAGCGCGCTGCGTCAGCACGTTTATGATGACCACGCCTAAGATTATTACGCCTTTGATAAGGTTCTGCCAGATGGCTTCAAGTCCTACGAGCGGCAGAGCCTTGTAAACTACCGCGTAGAATATACCGCCGAGCAGCGTGCCGACCACGGTGCCGCGGCCGCCGCTCATCGCAACGCCGCCTATGACGCACGCCGCTATAACGTCCATTTCCTTGCCGGTCTGCATGTTCGGCTGAGCAGAGCCGTAGATGGACACGGACAGCGCGCCGGCGAGACCCGCAAGCACGCCCATGAGCGTGTAGACCGCTATCTCAACACGGTCAACGTTTATACCGGATATACGCGCGGCTTCACGGTTGCTGCCTATCGCGTAGACCTTTCTGCCGAACGGAGTCCATTTCATAACGACGAAATAGATGACGAACGCAAGAGCCAGGATTATGTACGGACCGGCGGAGTTGCCGAACTTGCTGAACGACGTGACGTCCTCGCCGCTTGCCCACTGGTTGTTGCTTATAACGTACGCAAGTCCGCGGTAGATATACATTGCGCCGAGAGTACAGATTATAGGCGAAACCTTGCCTTTTGCGATTATAAGTCCGTTTATAAGTCCGCAGGCGCCGCCTATCGCAACTGCTATCACGAACAGCAAAAGCGTGTTGTGGATGATATTGTACTTCTGCAAAAGACCTATCGTCATGCCGGCGAACGCGAGCGTACCGGTTATCGAAATATCTATACCGCCGGTGATGAGCACGCAGAGCATACCGAGCGACATGATGAGCGTCAGGGCGTTGTTTTTGAATATATCGCCTATATTTTCAAGCCCGTGGAATTTGAAGCCGGATAAGATATCTACGACGATGAACAGGACCACAAGGATGATCCCGAGCGTGACCTCGTGGTTGCCGGTGATCTTTCTTAAAAACGCTTTCATGCTTGCACCACCGCCTTTTCTTTTTCCATCATTGCGAGGTTCAGTATCTTTTCCTGATCCGCTTCCGCTCTGTCAAGGCATCCGGTGACTCTGCCGTTGCACATGACGTAGATCCTGTCGCACATGCCGAGTATCTCCGGCATTTCCGACGATATCATGATAACGGCGTAGCCTTTTGACGCAAGCTCTCCGATTATGGCGTATATCTCGGCTTTCGCGCCTACGTCAACGCCTTTAGTCGGCTCGTCAAGGATTATGACCTTCATATTCTTATGAGCGAGCGATTTTGCAACGACGACCTTCTGCTGGTTACCGCCGGATAACGACGACGCGGGGTCAAATATCGTTACGGCTTTCGTATCAACGGATTCAAGCAGGTCGCGCGACAGCTCGCGCTCCGTCTTGTTGTCGTTGAAGAAGTGAGCCTTTGCGAGCTGATCCTGTATCGGAAGCGTTACGTTCATACCCAAGCCCCAGGAGAGTATCAGACCTTCTTTGTGTCTGTCCTCGGGCAGAAGGATTATGCCGGCGTCCATAGCGTCCTTTGGCTTTTTTATACGCATTTCTTTGCCGTCTAAGAACACCTTGCCGGCGGACGGCTTCGTTATGCCGCAGACGCTTTCCATTACCTCGGTACGTCTCGCGCCTACAAGTCCGGTAAGACCCACTATCTCGCCTGCGCGGGCGTTTAGGCATACGTCCTTGTAGTATCCTACGCGGCTGAGATTATCTATACGTATCACCTCGTCGCCGATTTCCACATACGGCTTCGGATACATGTCTTTTATCTCACGTCCGACCATGGCCTTTACGAGATCCGCCGTGGTTATGCCGTTAACGTCGTACGTTCCTATGTACTGCGCGTCGCGGAAGACCGTGACTCTGTCCGCCAGCTCGTACATATCTTCCATTCTGTGAGAGATGAAGATGATGGAAACGCCCTCGTCGCGCAGCTGCTTTACTATCCTGTAAAGCTCTTTTGACTCGTTTGCGGTAAGAGAAGCGGTCGGCTCGTCAAGTATGATGATACGAGCGTTGGTTGACAGCGCTTTCGCAATCTCCACCATCTGCTGCTGAGCGACGCTCAGCGTACCCATTTCCGACTTGGGATCGAAATCCGCGTTCAGCCTGCCTAAAAGCTCCGCCGCTTTTGCGTGCATCGCTTTCCAGTTCATGAAAGGCCCTTTCTTAATCTGGTGCCCCATGAAAATGTTCTCCGTAACGGAGAGATCGGGATACGTCGTCGGATGCTGATAAACAGCGGCAATTCCGACAGCTAAGGAGTCTTTTGTGCCCTTGAAAACGATCTCCTTCCCCTCAAGGAAGATCTGACCCTCTTCCGGCGGGAATACACCGGTTATGACCTTTATAAAGGTCGATTTACCGGCGCCGTTCTCGCCCATGAGAGCGTGCACCTCACCTTTCCGGAGCTGGAAATGCACGTTATTCAAGGCTTTTACGCCCGGGAATATTTTTGTTATTCCCTTAAGCTCAAGGATCAACTCGTCGCTCATAACTGCACTTTCCTTTTTATTTATTATTT
>JAEEGW010000194.1 GCA_016280525.1 Clostridiales bacterium | reverse complement strand
CTGACCGCCTATGAGCCATACGTCGCCTACGAGTATATCGGTATATTCTAGTCTGTTTCCGCAGCTGTCTTCAACGACGAGCGTCTGCGGGTCAAACGTCGCGGATTTCGGTGAAAACTTAATTTCCCATTTTCCGTCTTTGACGCGGCCGATAGCTTCCTCGCCCATAAACTGACCGCGCACGAGTGCGCCGTTCCTGTTTGATGTGCCCCATATCTTTAATTCGGTATCGCGCTGCAGGACCATGTGCTCCGCTATTACGCGCGGTACGGAAAGCTCCGCGTCCGGATCCGGCGTTACGGTGAATTCTTCATCTATTATTTCTTCCGTTTCCTCTTCGGTCCCGGATCCTTCGGAAGTCTGAACTTCGCTTACGGCTCTGAACAGGGCAACGACGTCTTTGTTGTTTACTTCGGTATCACCGTTAAAATCGTATACGGACTCGTCTTCTTCTTTGCTGCTGCTTGAAACGTATCTGAACAAAGTCACAACGTCCTTGTTGTTTACCTCGTTATCGCCGTTCACGTCGCCTTTAAGCGCGGCGACGGTTACCGCAGAGCCTATGCATAAGGCCGCAGCCATCAAAACCGCTATAAGCAGAGATATTGTTTTTTTCATAAGAACCTCCTGTTTTGCCGGTGCATATCAGAATACGAGCTCACTGTTCTTCAAACTGAAGATAGAATGCGAGCGGCGGCAGATCGTGTGAATTGTAAAGCTGCGGTATCAGCACGTCGTCGCTCGTCGCGGTCAGCTGCATACACGCGTATCCTATGTAAACGGCGTCAGCCGGGACCGTTACGCGCACCGTGTCGGCCGATATGATCTCGCCGCTTACGTTTTGACACGTGGAGCTGTATGGATGAACGGCCTTGCCGCAGACGAATCCGGACGCCTCTGACGTGCCGCTTAATGAAACGAGTCCTTCGCCTGCGTTTGCAAATTTAATTTCTATTACTTTTTCAGTATCTGTTGTACTTACGACGGTTATCTGCTCGGGCTCGGGCGCAAGCGCGTCGTCCGCGCTGCCCGTTCCGTAAAGATCCGCAAGAGCCAGATCGACTATCCTGTCCGCAAGTTCTTTTTTGTAAGGCGAATGCGCGCCGTCCGGGTCGGTCGACTTTGAGCCCAGGTCGAAGGACGGCGTGAGCCTTGTCCCGGTCATGACTTTATACGCGTCGTACTGCTGCGCTCTTACTTCGCCTACGTGAGTCCAGTACGTTTCGCATTCCTCGCCCGTATAGTTGGAGATCTGTACGTTGTATACCGGGAAATCAAAGCCCCATCTGTTTCTGTACTCTGCAATAAGAGCTTCAAGATCGCGGGCGTAATTATATGAGGTCGGCACGGAGTTCGTTCCTCCCTCGGCTTCGCCCTGGAAGAATACCATGGCTTTGAATTTCATCTTCAAAAACGGATGCATAAGTCCGTTGTAATGCTCCGCGGGACCTACGTATATGCCCTTCGTGTAACCGAACTGATTTACCAGCTCAATCGGCATAAGCTCGGCTATGCTCGCCGCGCCGGCTGCCATACAGACGACGCCCTGCGGAACGCCGGTCTCCTGCGCGAGCCTGTATCCAATGAACCAGCCGAGAGCAGAGAAGGAGTACGCTGCGGATTTGCTGCCCGTTCTCCATTTGCGGCTCGGATTTATTACGTCTTCACAGGGCTGCTTCGCGGCTTCTCTGTTGTTCCAGACGTCTGTTTCATCCTGCATGAATACGCGCATAGGCACGGATTTGTCTACCGGAAAGTTAAGTTTCAGCATGCTTACCGTGGCTTTGGCGTTGGACTGACCGCCCATGACCCACACGTCGCCTACGAGAATATCCTGTATTTCTATCTTGTTTCCGCAGTTGTCCTCAACCGTCAGCTTCTGCGGTATTGCGGTCGCGCTCTTCGGAGCAAACGCTATTTCCCATTTGCCGTCTCTTACGGTGCCGCGCGCCTCGTCCCCCATGAAAAATCCGCGTATCTTCGCGCCTTCCATGTTCGAGGTGCCCCAGACTGTTATCACTTGGTCGCGCTGTATGACCATATGATCGCCGAATACGCGCGGGATGCTGAGTTCCGCCGTATCGTCCGGTATTATTTCAAATTCACCGTCTACACCCTCGGAGTTTTCTTCCGTTTCCTCTTCGGACGACTCCTCGGATATTTCTTCCGTGCTTTCATCCGTTTCCGTCAGATCTTCGGATTCTTCCGGCTCGGTCACTTCTTCGGATGGCACGCCTTCCGTGTCCTCTTCCGTTTCGGTCAGTGTCACGTCGGAGCTTACCGCTCTGAACAGAGCGACAACGTCTTTGTTGTTCACCTCGTTATCGCCGTTTATATCGTACATCGACTCGTCTTCCGCTGTGATGCCGGCGGAAACGTATCTGAACAGAGTCACAACGTCCTTGTTGTTGACCTCGTCGTCGCCGTTCATGTCACCCGGCACGGCGGCGGCGTAAATGGCCGAACCGATACATATCGCCGATACCAAAACGATAACGATCATAAAAGAAATGACCTTTTTCATATTCAAACAACTCCCGTAAGTTTTTTTTAATTTTATCATATAATTTTTTATTTGTCAATATTAAAACAAATATCTTATGTATATTATGCACAATCCGTGCATACGCAAAAAATAAGTGATATAGGAAAAATGATTCTTTTTTTCATAAGGACTTGACAAATGCAAAATATTGTGATATAATTGCACACGCATGAAAAAACGGGGTGTGGCTCAGTTTGGTAGAGCGCTTGGTTCGGGACCAAGAGGCCGGAAGTTCAAATCTTCTCACTCCGACCAAAATAACACCGCTTATCTTGCATTGCTGCCTGATATGCGGTGTTTTTATCTACATTTTGCACTACCTGTTCATATCGGATTTTGTTCTGACCACATATCTGACCACAAACAGACTTTTTTCTTTGCCCGGCGTATCATATTTTACGCGCCTTTTCCGCGTTCATTTCGGCTATTAGTTCTTTCAGTTTTTCTTCGCAGTCTTCCTCGCTGTGAGCGTAAACCACTCGCTGAATGCGTTTTCCGTCTATCTTAGGCGCGTACCGTCCCTCCCACGTGTTTTCGTTGATCCTTGATATGCAACCGGTTCCGCGCTTGCGTATTTTTCCTTTGTAAGGCTCGAAAACGGTTTCGAATTTTTTAGTTGTTACTCCGGCAGTTTCATCAGGTACAGATTTCGTTCCGTTTATTACGGCGTCTATTCTTTTCGCCGCCTGTCTTTTCATATCGTCCGTTACGTGGCTGTAGATATCGAGTGTAGTTTCAGCCGAGGCATGACCTATCGTCGCCGCGAGCGTTTTTACGTCCATACCGTATTTCAATGCGTTTGTCGCGAACGTGTGCCGCAGATCGTGAAATCTGACGTGCTTACATCCAGCGCGTTCAAGGATTTTAGTAAGACTTTTACGGCACGCCGTGGGATCTCTCGGAGCGTCATCCTTTATCGGCGATGGAAACACCCATTCCGAGTTGACAGTTTCTTTGTATTCTTTTAATATCCCTGTTATTTCAGGCGGTACTATTATTGACCTTACCGCATTTTTTGTTTTAGGCGCAGATATAACGGTCTGACCGTTTTTTATCTTTACCTGTTTGCTTATTCTGATCTCTCCGCTCTGTAAATCTATATCGTCCCATTTGAGCGCAAGGAGCTCTCCGCGCCTCATACCTGTTGAAAGATCGAGAAGAAACATCTCGTAGAATCCGTCTTCTTTCGCCTGTATCATAAGCCGTCTCATTTCGTCATCGGACAGTATTTGTTTTTCCTTTCCCTTTTTCGGAGGCAACCTGCACATATCCGCGGGATTAACGCGTATCAGCTTCATCTTCACCGCTTTATCAAGCGCGGCGCGGCAGCATGCGTGAACTGCTCTAACTGTTCTGTCGGACAAACCGGTACCATATATCTCGGTCCGCGTTTTTCTGCCCTTTGATTTAAGATCGGAATAGAACTGCTGCAGATTGTTTTGCTTTAATTTGCATAACGGTATATCTCCGATATCCGATATGATATGATTGTATATGTGACTTTCATATCCTGATGCGGTGCTGTCTCGCAGCGCCGGCTTGCAAAACGTGTTGTACCAGTAATCAATCCATTCACCGAACGTCATACTGCGTGAATACTCAGCAGGAGTGCAATCCGGTCTTTTGTCCTTAAGCTTTTCCAGTTTTTCCGCGCACTCATATTTTGTTTTAGCGAGTACGTTTTTCGTGATCGGAAGACCGTTACCATCATATCCGACGACAACTCTGCCTTCCCATCTGCCGTCTTTGCGGCGGTATATCAGACCGTCGCCTTTTTTTCGTCTTTTTGCCACGGCTTAAGATCACCTCCCAATACATCCGTGATATAGATGCCTATCTTTTCTGCCGCGTTTTTCTGCATATCCGTCGTTACGTGAGTATAGACGTCAAGCGTAAATGACGCGTTGGTATGCCCGAGTACTCCGGCAAGCGTTCTCGGATCGACGCCGTTTGACGCCGCCATGGTTGCAAAGCTGTGACGCAGATCGTGAAACCGTATATGCGGCAGACCCGCCTCCTTCAGAGCTTTCTGCAGCCTTATATATGCCGACTGCGGTATAACGGGTCTTTTTGCTTTGAACGGATCGGGGAAGATCCATTCTCCGCCTATCCGTTTCTTTCTGTCTATCAACATCTCCAAAACAGTAGCCGGCAATACTATCGTTCTGTTTCCCTCGCTCGTTTTCGTATCTCCCGTCACCGGCTCTCCGTGCTCGTAGTGCACCGATCTGCGTATATGAAGCGTTCCGTTGTTCTCGTCAAAATCCTCCCATTTAAGAGCGCATATCTCGCCGCGTCTCATGCCAGTCATAACTTCCGTACAGAAAAAATCGTACCAAATCGGATCGTCCTTCAGATTATTCAGAAGGGCATCTGTCTGTGGCTTTGAAAGAACGCTTTTCTCAAAAACTTCTCTTTTCGGCAGTACGGCTCCGTCCGTCGGATCGTGAAGCACGGCTCCACAGCACAGTGCGGCGTTCACAGCCTGATGAAGTACCATATGGATCGCCCTTACCGACGACGCCGATAACCCGTCGTTCAGTTTATCGTTATAGAACTTCTGAACGTCCGTCTCAGATAAACGGGACAGTTTCTTCTTCCCTATTACCGGTTTTATATGTCTTTCGATCAAATTCACATAGGACTTATACGTTGTCGGGCGAACCGTCCTGCTTTTGTATTCGGACATCCATTTATCAAGCCATTCCGAAAGCGATATATCTCCGCCTTCCGTCAGCTCGACGCCGTTATGCGCCGTTTTAAGCTCATTCAGCTTTTCGCTCAGTTCCTTCTGCGTTTTTGCGAGCACGCTTTTGTATATCGGTCTGCCGTCGCTTTTATGACCGGCGATTATCCTGCCTTCCCATCTTCCGTCTTTGCGGCGCCTGACCATGCCGTCACCGTTCGGTCTTCTTTTTGCCAAATTATCACATCCTTTCACTGTTATACAATACCACGTTTTTTTCACAAGTCCAGAGATTATATGAAAAGTTACATACTCAACACAGGTTCCCCGTTTTTGACCATCCTTATCTCTCTTCTCAGCTTTTTATCAATATCGTCATATTCTTCATCGTACGAGAACGTCGGTGACTTTTCACAAATCAACGACGACGCAAACTTAATGATCGCCGCGGCGTAATCCTTCGGCTGACGATCAGCCTTCGTTCCGTTTGTCTGACCTATAGCCTTTGCAGAGTTGATCACCGCGTTTCTTATTGCTCTGAATTCTTTGTTTTCTTCAAGCGGTATTTTAGCCGGAGTCGCGTCCGTGTACGTTCTGTATTTCTCACACTGAAGCTCATACCACAGATCATACATTTCGCGTATATCCGGCTGATCCGATATCGCCTTTACTATTTCATCCACGCGCTTTTTCATATCTTTGCTGAGATAACCGTACTGCTTTTTGCCTTTTACCTTTTTTAGCCTGACTGATAGATCAGACAGCATAAGCGCGATACCGTTATCCGCCAGGTGACGCTTTTCTTTCAGCTCTTGAAGCCTGTCTCTGTACGTCTGCCTTATTCTGTCTCTTACGGCGCTCTGCCGGCTGTACAACGTGTAAAGCTCCTGTCTGAAAATGTCATTTGCAAACGTGCTTTTGATATTCTCAATACCTTTTCTTGACAGATACGGCTCGCCGGGCTTGTCCGACCAGGCGAGTATATGAACGTGAGGATGAGTATCTTTCTGATGATACGCGGCGTACCATCTGAAGTTTTCGGGCGATATATGCATCTGTTTCGCTATATCGTTTCTGTGCGAACGGATAAGATTCATCCACGATTCTGCGTTGTTGTATCCGTACCTCTCCGCGTCGTCACGTCGGAGGGATACGATGAAGCCCCATATATTTCCGGGATGGTTATTTACCTCATCCGATATTCTTGACAGCACTATCGGTACTCCCGCGTCTGAAAACAAACCGTTCGAGCCTTTTCGCTCTCCGATATACGAGACCATGCCGCCGCGGTCTTTTATGATCTCCGCGCCTTCACGTGTGGCAATATATTCGGCGTATCTTCCTCTGCCGCCTCCGTTAGCGCTTCTTGATACCGGAGAATAGTACGGAGCTTTCAGTATCAGTCTCGGCATATTTATTGGTCACCTTTCTCTTTTGTCATACTGTCTATGATACTCAGACTGCCGTTTGTCGCCCTTACCGTATTTATACATTCGTTTCTCCATGCCGTCAGATCATCGTAGCTGTATTCATAATTGATACCGATGATCTCCGAAAGGAACGCAACGTCCACGGCAAGTTTGAACAGCATTCTGTTTATTCTCCCCTCGCTGTCCTTTATCTTTCCGTCTATTACGGATTCAAGCGCGGGCGTTATGAATCTGAAACTGTCGGGACGGGATAGATATTCGATATAGAACGAAACGGCTTCGCGTACGAATTCATTGTTGTTTTTAACGTCGGCGGCGTCGAGCATACCGCCTATCTTCTTCCATATTTCATCGGGAAATCTGATGCTGTGATCCTTCATCGTACCACAGTTTTTTTCTTTTTCTGCCAAATTAGCCTCCTTTCGGGCAGTCCTCTTTAATGGGACTGCCCCGTATAATTGAGTTACGCGGGATATATGAGATTTGATGCGTTTTTCGTATAGAACGTGCTTTTTTATCCTTTAATATCCCGACCGGCACTGCCGGACGGTGTGATCCGGCGCGGCGCGAGCCGCGGCTTTATCCTGCTTGCAAATCGGACGGGGACGATTTTTCTCCCAATTGACGATTTTTTCATCAATTTTTCTTAATCTCATATCTTCTTCCGCTTTTTCGTACTGTCTGTCGTAATACAGCTTAACCGCTTCCTTTACCGGCAGTATGGTGTACCTGAGATTTGCGTTCTGCAGCATACCTTTTCTGTATAACTGAGTCGTTTCCGTTTTTATCAAACGTTTATCTTCAAGCATACGCACGTACTTTGACACGGTATTCTTTGACATATGAAGCGATTTGCCTATCGTTTTATACGACGGATGACATTTGTACGTGCGTCTGTCTTCGCAGTATGACAGATATGAATACACTGCGACTTCTCCCGCCGTAAGACCGAGTATGAATATATCGTTCGGCACGGGAAAGAAATGATCTCGGACGTTTTCATAACTCAATATTTATTTCCTCCGCTCTTTCCGTTTATCCACGATATGAATTTTTCCTTTTGTACGACAAGACGTTTACCGATCCTTATCGACGGGAATCCTTTTTCCGTCATCAGCTCATATGCGGAAGAGATAGATATGCCGAGCGTATCGGCAAGTGTTTTTGCGTTGATGAACAACGGCAGTTCATCGTAGCTTTTGATTTTTGACTGTATCGTATTACTGTACCTCCTTATACGATTTTTGATTTTCGCTTTTTCTTTGGCTGGAATATCAGTTATTAAACCAATTCACAACACCTCCTGTATGATAAAAGATTTTCAGCAAATCAAAACCGCCGGGCTTACCCCGACGGTAATTATTGCTTTGCTGTCTCCCTCCATATATATATATCAACGCGAGATCTGCAAATTGTTCCCGGCTTTATGAAAAAAACGTCAAAACGTATATGTTTTTCTGAATTCCATATACTTTTCTTTCATCTTCGCCAGTCTTTTAACAACGGCGCTGTGCGTTTTGTATTTCAGCGCGGCGGCGATCTCTTTATCCTTCATGCCCTTTTCCCGCATTTCGAATATAGCAAGATCCGTGCTGTCAAGCGTATCTGCGAAAGCGTTGCGCAGTTTCATACACTCTGCGTCAGCATCGGCAGCGCTCTGACTACCGTCATCAAAAACACTGCGTGCGTTTGCAATTACGTCGGTTCCGTTCTTTTCGTCCTTTTCCTGCAGTTCTTCAAGCGAAAGCATTGTGCCGATCTTTGTATCGCTGTGATACCAGCTTTTTTCAAAATTCGTTCTGTCGGGATTTTTTGCTTTTTTGCTGTAGTCTTCATGAGCCTTTGTATTTTTCGATACGCCGAATATCTCCGGCACCTTTTGTCCTATCATAGTTACGTTCGTCAGTTCGCCGTCTATAGTATCTGCGATCTGATCAATGACACAACATATTTCATCGTCCGTCAATTCTTCGACAGGCTTGTTTATCTTTGCGGCGTACGCTTCAAAACCCGCGGACAAAGGCTCTTCATACATTTCAAAAAATATATCGATCGCATTACGGTATTTTTCTTCATCGGAAAAGATATCAGCCACCTGCTCCGCAAAATATCCGGCATCCGTGTCTTTAATCAGATTTACCGGATATACGGCGGAGTAGTTTTTCATATTCCTTTTGATTCCGAGCTCCGGGAGATTTGCATCCCATTTTTCTGACAAATACTTTTTTGCCTTTGCAAATATATCGCTTTTCTTTCCGCAGAGCGTATATTCTTTGTCAAGCGTAGCAAATCTTGTGATATCGTTCTTTTCGAAAAACGATTTTAATTCGGCTACGTCCTCTTGTGATAATTCGATTTTGTTTTCTGTCAACTTTTTTCTCCTTTTTTTATTTTGATATCAGAACATATGTTCGTGTTCTATTATATCACACGAACATATGTTTGTCAAGAGGATATATTAATTTTCTTCAGATTTACAGAAAAAAGACTCCGGCTCTGAATATTTGCAATTCAGAGCCGGAGATTTTTTCAAGACCATTCTATCTAATAGATAACTGAGATAAATGACGTTAATTACGCTTTCAACGATTCTGTCACTTCACCCAACTATTTTTACAGCGCTGCCTGCTGCGCGGTCTTTTGTAACGAGAATCTGTTTATCTATTCTGTTTTTAAGCTCGGCAACGTGTGATATGATGCCAACCAGACGATTGCCGTTTGCAAGGTTTGAAAGTGCTTTCATCGCTTGATCGAGAGACTCATCGTCAAGTGAACCGAAACCTTCGTCCACGAACATCGTATCAAGCTTTACGCCGCCTGCGGAAGACTGGATCTCGTCAGATAATCCTAGCGCAAGCGAAAGAGACGCCTTGAACGATTCGCCGCCGGATAATGTTTTAACGCTTCTTTCCGTTCCGTTATAATGATCTATAACGTTAAGATCAAGACCGCTCTGGCTTCTGTTATTTTCAGCTTCCTCACATCTTTTAAGTTCATACTGTCCGTCCGACATAATCAACAATCTCAGGTTTGCGCGGTCTATTATTCTGTCAAAATACGTGGTCTGGATATACGTCTCGAGCATCAACTTTTCTTTGCCTGTCAAATTTCCGTTCGCGGTATCTGACAAAGATTTTACCATACTGAATTTCTTTTCGATCTCTTCAATGCTGTTTGTGCTATCATCAAGCGCAGTTTTTATATTACCGTTATTACTCAGTCTCGCAGCAATATTACGAAGTTCGGAACTGATCTTTTCTTTTTTCTGAGCAAGTTCGTTTTTTCTTCCGGCAACAGCGTGTATATCAACATCGATCTTATCCGACAGCGAAGTTTCTATCTCGGCAATCCTTGCTCTGAGCGAGCTTACGAGCTTGTCTTGTTCGTTATAATCGGCAGTAGCTTTTTCAAATGCCCTTTCAAGAGTACTCTTTTTTTGCATAAGATCGCCTATATGAGCTTCAAGCTCACGCGCCGATCCGAATAAAAGCTTTGATGACAGTTCTCTTACGCGTGTTGTCATACTATCGCAAATCGCCGTTTTTTCGGTAAGCATTTTTGTCATACCGTTGAGCAGTTCATAAAGCGACTGTATGTTTTTTTCTTTTTCCGGTACCGATCTTTCAAGCGTGGATTTCTTGACTATTCTGCCGCGGACCTCATCCAGTTTTTTTGAAAGCTCAACTCTCTTATACAAAAGCTCTGTTTTCTTATCTGTCAGCGCCGGTACGATTTCATCAAATATATTTGTGTCGAGAGTTTCTTTTGCCGTATTCTCAAGCACGGTCTTTTTCTCTGTAACAACTGACTGCTGCGCTCCGGATTTTTCACTTGCTTCCGTAGCCCGTCTTTCCGCTGACTCAGATCTGGTCTTCAAAATATCAAGTTCTTCTTTTGTCGGAGCGTTTTCAGATCTGTGTGCCGGATTGGGATGGGTCAAAGAACCGCATACCGGGCAAGGTTTACCGTCTTCAAGTCCTTCGGCAATAACTCCTGCCTGCCCATCTATATATGCTAGATATTTTTCGTTGTATTCGATTTTTTTTGCTTCTGAATCGTCACGCAGACGGATATATTCATCTTGTAAGCGTACAAGCGCTGCTTTTGACGTCTCGTATTCGCTTATCATTTTCTCGAGCTTTGCAACAGCTTCGGACTGCAGCGATATATCGTTTGAAACGATATCCAGATCGGCTTTTTCGGCTTCTATACCGGATAGATCCGATAATTCAGATCTTATACGTTCAAGCTCGGCTTTTGCATTTGCATGCACTATCGACCTTTCGGAGATTTCAGTTGTAAGACGTTTTATTTCGCTTTCAAGAGCTGCTGCATCTATGCGTTTTTTATCCAGTTCATCATAGTCCGGTCTTGTCGTTTCAAGCGCCGCAGCGTCTTTAGCAAGCTGATCCGCCTCAAACCTTTTTGACGACTCTGTATCAAGAGTGAGTTTTGCCGTATCAAGCTTAGGCAATTCTTTTATAAGATCTATCTTCAGCGCGGTAACGGCATTTTCTTTTTTGCGGCGTTCTTCTATAAGTGCCGCGGTCTTACTTATTTCCATAAGCTCGTCGTCGGCTTTTTTAAGTTCGTCGCTTAAACGTCTGTCTATTTGCGTATCTTCTTTAATAATCCTGTCTATAAGCAATATTGTTTCCGTCAACGTCAGACTGTCGTTTTTTGCTTTGTCCGCGTCGACCTTCAAAACGCTGTTATCGCTGCATGAAATGCCGCGGATATATTGTCCTATGCGTATTTTTAGTTCATCGTATGTTTTTCTTAAAACGGACACATCGTTTTTTAAAGTCTGCTGAAGCTGATAATAACACTGTGTACGGAAAAGTCTTTGAAATATTGCTTTGCGCTCATCGGTGGAAGCATTAAGAAGCTTGCGGAAATCTCCCTGAGCTATCATGGCAATTTGTGAAAACTGGTGTTTGTCAATACCCATTATTTCAATAATCGATCTGTTGACGTCTCTCAGTTTTGTTACCACTTTGCCGTCCGGCATGGTCAATTCCGCATTGGCTTTTTCGACCGTCATACCGTCGCCGCGTGAGGATTTACGTTCATAATCCGGATTTCTTCTGACAGTGTATATTCTTCCGCCGTATTCAAATTCAAGAATTACAAACGTAGGAGTATTCTCCTCGGCATATTTTGATCTCAGCATATTCTTGTCGCGCGTATCTCCGCTGGCTTCATCGTAAAGCGCATACGTTATGGCATCAAATATCGTTGTTTTACCAGCTCCGGTGTCGCCAGTGATAAGGTATAACCCGTTTGAACCAAGCTTTTCAAGGTTTACCGTCACTTCTTTAGCATATGGTCCGAAAGCGGACATAGTAAGTTTTAACGGTCTCATTGTTCTTCCTCCCAGATCTTATTGATTAGATCCGATACGTATTCAGTCTGCTCATCTGTCATTTGCGATCCGTTCTGTATTTCAAAAAAATCTGAAAACAGCTGCAGCGGAGTTTTATTTTCGATATCCGCTGATCCGGTCACAGCTGATTTTGATCTTGTCCTTTTGTTGTCGTAATCAAGGCTCATAATATTTTTATATACAACACGCAGTTTTGAGATCGCGTCAATAATATCGTCTTCATCGGTGAGTATAACGCGCATGTAGTCTTCGCGGTAAGTAGTTCCCTCGTAGAAGCTTGCTGACATAAGATCATTGTATTTACCTTTTATCTCAACCAGATCGCACCTTGGCGTTAGCGGTACCGTTTTGACATCAAGAATCCCCTTTTCTTTCAACTCAACCACCGTTACGGATTTTTGATGTTTGACTTCGGAGAAAGAGTATTTCAGCGGCGTACCGCAATAGCGAATACGTTCAGATCCGATATTCTGAGGCCCATGTATGTGGCCTAAGGCGATGTAATCAAAAACCTCAAAAACAGACGCGTCGATATTGTCCGAACCGCCAACGTTGATCTCCTCAGATTCCGACCTTTCCGCCCCGGTAACGAACTGATGCGTTACAAGAATATTTCTCTTGCTTTCGTCTATATTCATTGCCGAAATCGCGACCCTCATCGCGTCGGTATACGTGTTTATTTCTTCATCTTCAAAAAACCTTCTGACGTTTGCAGGCTTTATAAAAGGAAGCATATAAACGAATATTTCGCCATAGCTGTCGCGGAAGAGAAGAGGTTCTGTTTTGCCGTTATAGACCGGACTTATATGAATACCGCTTTTATCCATAAGTCTGTTGCCGAACGCAAGACGTTCAGGTGAATCGTGGTTGCCGCTTATAACGCACACCTGCAGTTTTCTCTGTGCCAGCGATACCAAAAAATCGTCAAACAGTTCGACCGCCTCGGCAGACGGTACGGATTTGTCGTAAATGTCGCCCGCAATAACGACAAGATCGGGCTTTTCTTCATCAATAACGTTTTTGATTTTTATCAGTATATATTTCTGGTCGTCTATCAATGAATATTCGTTCAGTCTTTTTCCGAGATGAAGATCGGATAGATGTATGATTTTCATTCTCTGTACCCCGTTTTCACTCGTTGAAATAGTTTTCTTTCTGTTCTGCCAAAAGTGCCATTTCACGAAGTATTTCCTCTGCGGTCTCCTCACCGAGGTTTCTTATCGAAAGCAGCTTTTCACGACTCATATCTGCAAGCTGACCGATCCTTGCCACTTTGCTTCGCATGAGCGCGTTCACGGCGCGGCTGTTGATTTTCAGATTTATTACGGACATCCTTTTTATACTTTCAGGCAGATCGTCCGTTATTATTCTGTCGCTTGATACATATGTATCATAACGCGGCTGATCTTCCGGCGCCGTATCCTGTGCCGCTCCGGAATACCGTTTTGTTCTTATGCCGTTCGGTAATTCGCGTATCGGTGATTTAACTGTCGGTTCACGCTCTTCCGGCGTGGAGCGGATCGTTTCCGATGCTCCGACAAGTGTGCTTGTAAACTCGGTATTTTTAATCACGTCAGATACTTCCGGAGAACAGGGCTTTACGACAGGATCTGATTTTTCCGGATAAGAGGATACATCTTCTTTTTTTGTGCCGTAAATGCTTTCCGTGTGTTCAAAAGATGTATACGCTGAAGTATAAGCGGTTTCGGCTGCGCTGTCGCTGCTTGTTTTGTATTCAGATATTTCATCTGTTTCACTGAAATAATCGTATTTTGCATTTTTATCTCCGAAAAGCTGACCTATCGTATATATGCCTATAGCCGATAAAGCGTCGGCAGCCGCCGGATCTATATCCAGTCTCGTAAGCGGTTGATTTTTAATATCGTAAGGCAGCGTTTTAAATAAAGATGCGATCGTTGTTATCATCTCTTCATGGGATTCATTATACTTTTCCATTTTTTGTCTCCTGAAAATCACGTTTTATAAATTTTTTAGTTTATAATATAGTTTTGTATTTGCTTCTGCATCGCACCAGGCGCGGTGAGCGTCGGGTTGACTTATGCAGAAGAAATCTGACAGATATTCAAGTTTGAGATTTGTCCAGCCATTTTCCTCTTTGAAATTTTTCGCGTACAGATACGTATCAAAATATGAGGGAGAAAACATGACGCCGGCGCGTTTTGTCGCTTTACCTATATAACGCAGGTCTGAAGCTTTGATATTGTGTCCGACAACGGGCAGATCTCCGACAAAATCGATGAACTTCTTCACCTGCTCGTCGACAGGCGGCTCGTTTTTAACCATATCGTCGGTTATGTGTGTTTTTCTTGCGTTGAAAGGCGTTATTTTTCTTCCCGGGTTGCACATCCAGTCCTGCCTTTCAACTATCTGTCCGTCTATGACCTTGACAGCGCCTATTTCCGTTATTTCAGATTCCGAGTCGCCGGAAGCGGCGCCGAACGAGCCGGACGTTTCTATATCAAAGCAGACGAAGCTGTCAAAATCTGGAACGGTCAGTTCGACCATATCGGACGGGAACCCGTCTTCGGTTATTTCCGTTTCAACACCAAGAAACTCCGCGTATTCCATAAGCTGAGTGATCTGCTGTTCCGTGCCGCTCAGTTTAACGATTTTATAACCTGTAACGTTGTCGATCTCGGATGAAAATTCACTGATACCGGTTATAAGCTCTGTTTTCGTCTCAAGATATTTTTTGTATTCAAGCACGGAATCAATATCCATACTGTCAATATACTGAGCCACAAGCGCGGGCGTGTTCGATCCGCCTGTGTTTTGTATTACTGTCAGATCTTTTGACGCCTGCGATACTTTTGATACTATCTCGTCGCGCCACGCTTTTTCAGACGCGGTCTTGTTGAGCCATTTATCGTTGAAAAACGCGTCGCTTTCAAACAAACTGTCCGCAAGCTTTCCGAGAGGGGCGGATACGGTATTGTAAAACGCTTTGATCCGTTCTTTTTTCTGTGCTTTCTCACGTTCTTCCATTCCGCCGATAAACTCTTTTATGTCGTTCAGCGGTTCGTCGATCAACGCAAGAAGCTCTTTGACTTTTGATTCAAATTCGTTATACGGTTCAAGATAAGCGCGTTTTATATCTTTCCTTTTTTCGTCTATTTCTTTTCTCAGCCTTGTGAGCTCTTTTTTGTCATCCTTAGCGTCGGACAGCATCCGCTCGGTATAGACCGCTCCTTTATATCTGCTGAGATACCGGGACAATCCCGCTTTCAGCTGTTCAAAATTTTCTATCGAAACAACGCCGGGGTTTTGTTTTGAAATTAGCTGTAACTGATCCATTTTTTATTTTCTCCTTTATTTTATTTTTACCATTCAAGTGTGAATTCCGCCATGGGATCGAAATCGGGGTAAGTTTTGTTTTTGTATTCCATAAGAGCGGCGAGAACGTTTACTGCTTTTGCGTTTGACGCGGCTTCGATATAGTCGGTGATCTGCGCGATATTGCTGCCTTCAACGTAATCCATCACGCTTAAATCGTCCTTTGCGATACGTCCGAGAACTGTCGTGCGGTCGAGATATGCGACGGCGTGATTTACGGCGCGGCTGTATTTTTCAATATTGAAATCAAGAATATTGCAATAACTCACCGAATTACCGTTTGCCGCTTTTTCTGATTTCCATTCCGTTTTGATCGTGCATCCGGGGATGTTAAGTTTCTCATTAAAGCCGTGTTTTGTCGCTCCCTGCAGCGCAAAGAACAGTATCGGACAATTTTTATATCTGTCAGACTTTATATTCTCAGGCTTATGTACGGGCTCCCATATCTGTGCAAACGGCTGTTTGAGTCCGCGATCGGTATAGTATTTCTGCCACGACGTGACATCGTCTTTGCTCATTTCCAACGGGTGTGCCAAACGGACTGATTCTTTTGTAAGTTCATACGGAGAACCGTCCGATCCGATCGTACCGCCGTCAGCGAGTGTGAAGTATTTGCCGTTCTGCTCCCATACTATAAGCTTTGCTACGCCGCGAAGCACCGGGTTGCCCGTGTAAGTCTTTTTCCAATAAGACGCGGCGCGTTTTTTACCGCTCACAAAATCGGATAACAGCAGATCGGAACGGTTTTTCCAAACCTTTTTCACGTTTTTCTTCATTTCCGAAAAATCTTTATCCGCTTCTTTGAACTTTTTCTCATCTGCGCCTTTTTTCGGCAGCGATTTTGAGATCTTGCCGTCCGGCAGATCCACAGCAAACGTGAAATCGGGCAGCATTTTGACTTTCACTACGGTGTTTCCGAGGTCATATTCTTTACATCCATCGGCGTCAAGTCCGAAATCTGAAAGCAGTCTGTCACGCACCTCATCCGCCGTCATCCCGCGCATATCCGCGTATTTATCAAGTTCCTTTCGCTTTTCCGCAAGCAGTATCGCCGCGCGTGTGTCGCTTATCATATATGATACATAAAAGGCTTCTTTATTATATCTGTCCCATTTTGCCACCGCTTTTATAAGCTCCGCCATTTGCTCTTCAGTTGCAGCACGACAGAGCGGATCGTAATCATTACACTCTTCAGCCAACCTTGACAGATTTTTGCTCTCTGGTAAAGTTATGCTTTCAAGCTTATTGCATCCTTTGAATGCAGAGTAACCTATTATCACTGCCCCGTTTCCTATCGTTACGTTTGTAAGACTGCGGCAACCGAAAAAGGCAGCGCCGCCTATTTTCATTACGCTGTTCGGTATCGTAACGCTCTTAAGACTGCTGCAATGAGAGAACGCAGAATCACCTATTTCTGTTACACCGCTTCCTATCGTTACTTTTGTGAGGCTGCTGCAACCCCAGAACGCTTCTTTGCCTATTGTTATTACGCTATCCGGTATCGTCACACTTGTAAGACTGCTGCAGCCTTCGAACGCACGATTGCCAATAGATGTAATACTGTCCGACAATATAACGCTCTTAAGACCGGTATAATAAGAGAACTTAGAATCACCTATTTCCGTTACTCCGTTTCCTATTGCCATGTTAGAAAGGTTCCTACAACCCCAGAACACCTCGTTACCTATTTTCGTTACGCTATCCGGTATCGTCACGCTTGTAAGACTACTGCAGCCTTCGAACGCACGCCAGCTTATTGACGTTACGCCGTCGGGAATTACGACGTCTGAATCTTTTCCCGTGTACTTGATCAAAACTCCGTTTTCAATTACAAAATCACTCATTATTTTATCCTCCTTACGTATTCCGCAGCGGCTTTATAGAAATCTTTATAGTCCGCGGCTTTTATTTTTTTGATTTATACATTATTTGCTCTTCAATCAAATTGCCTCAAAAGGAATCTTATTCTTCTTAGCGTATTTATCGGCATATGACCCTGCAGATGCGCATATTTTAAGCGATTTGCATCGGGAAAACGTTTTGTCACCTATTGATATTACGCTATCCGGTATAGTCACGCTTGTTAAATTTCTGCAGTTATAGAACGCATAATCACCAATATTAGTCACGCTATCCGGTATTATCACGCTTGTAAGACTCTTGCAACCGTCGAACGCACTCTCGCCTATTTTCGTCACGCTGTCCGGTATAGCAAGATCAGTCATCAATTCGTTGTTTAAATACAGGTTATGAGCAATAATCAACGGATTTGATATATTATTAGAGTAACTTATCTCACACCATTTTGCAATATCGGTTATGTAAACTCTTTTAAGTCTGATACAATCGTCAAACGCAAGGGAGTCTATTGAAGTCATGCTTTTCGGTATCGTCACGCTTGTAAGACTGCTGCAACCGGCGAACGCCCAAGCGCCTATTGACTTTACGCCGTCCTCTATCATCACACTTGTCAGGGTTGTGCATTTTTTAAACGCCTTGTCTGCTATACCGTATACGGGCTTGCCCGCGATGTCCGAGGGAATTACCACCGTCGGATCATCAGCTCTATAGCCGCTGATATATCTTTTGCCGTCTTTATCGGTTATTTTGAAAATCTTTCGCCAATCCGATAATGTACGTTCTTTAAATCCGAGCTCCTTTTCGGTCTGATCGTCGTAGTATTCTTCGGTTTGTACTCTTGAAAAATTTTTTGCTTTATAATCGAGAAGATACGCTTTGATATTGATGGTATTCTGCGATTTTTCAAGATATTCGTCAAGTGCCCCGACGTCCGGCTTTTTGAGCATCAGTAAATATGATTCAAACTCTTTAACGTCGTCGTCTTTGATTATTATGTTTAAAACATCATCTTTTTTTCTCTTAACAAAATCTTTGACTTTGTTATATGTCTGACCGAATTTCAAACAATTGTATGCAATATTATTTTTCTGATCTGGTTCAAGCGTATTCCACACAAGCGTGAACTGCTCTTCAGACGCATCAACGTTTGTAAGGTTACTGCATTCTTCGAACGTGCCATAACCTATTGACGTTACACTGCCCGGTATCGTCACTTTGGTAAGACTTCTGCAGTAGTAAAACGCATAATCGCCTATTGACGTTACACTGTCTGGTATCGTAATGTTTGTAAGACTGCTGCAACCGCAAAACGCCCAACCGCCAATCTTTGTTACGCTATCCGGTATCGTCACATTTTTAAGATTGCATTCTAAAAATGCATTATCACTTATTGATGTTACGCTGCCGTCATTCGGTATCACACTGTTTTCGCAGCCTTTTATCAGCGTTTTGCTCTCGGTTTCTATAAGACAGTTGCCGGATGCATGATATACACCTTTTTTGTCTGATACAGTTATGCTTTTAAGACTGCTGCACAATGCACGATAGCCTATTGACTTTACACCGTTTCCTATAGTCACGCTTTCAAGAACGCTGCAGCTATCAAACGCATAAGCGCCTATTGACGTTACGCCGTCCGGTATTGTTATACTGGTAAGACTGTTGAATTTATAAAATGCACCACATGCAATGACCTTTGTTTTTTCGTTTATATTAACACTTTTTATTGACTCGTTTATTCCTTTGATCAAAACGTGGTACGGATTATATTTATTTCCCAAATAAAGCGCACTGTCATATTCATTATAATCCAATTCACTGCAGTTTTCAAATGCTGATATGCCTATTGATATTACGCTATCCGGTATCGTCACGCTTTTCAGGCTTGCGCAACTATGGAACGCTTCATTGCCGATTAAGGTCACGCTGTCAGGTATCGTCACGCTTGTCAGACTTGCGCAGCTATAGAACGCTTTATTGCCGATCAAGGTCACACTGTCGGGGATCGTCATGCTTGTCAGACTTGCGCAGCTATGGAACGCTTCATTGCCGATTGAGGTCACGCTGTCGGGGATCATTATGCTTGTAAGACTGCTGCAGTTGTTAAACGCTCCACTTGCGATAATTCTTGTTTTTTCATTTATATTACCAATTTTTCTTGACTTGTTTTTTACTTTAATTAACGCATAATATGGATTATGCGTATTTCCCAAATAAAGTGCATTATCATATTCATTATATATCAATTTGCTGCAGCCATGGAATGCATTTTTGCCTATTTCCGTTACTCCGCCCGGTATGGTCACACTTGTAAGACTGCTGCATTCGGAGAACACACTCTCTGCAATTGACGTTATGCTGTCTGGTATAGTCATGTTTGAAAAACTTCTGCAGCGTAAGAACGCATAACTTCCTATTGACGTTACACTGCCTGGTATTGTCACGTTAGTAAGATTCCAACAGTCAGAAAATGCCCGTGCGCCTATTGTTGTTACGCTTTCCGGTATCGTCACGCTTGTAAGACTACTGCAGCCTTCGAACGCACGCCAGCTTATTGACGTTACGCCGTCGGGAATTACGACGTCTGAATCTTTTCCCGTGTACTTGATCAAAACTCTGTTTTCAATTACAAAATCACTCATTATTTTATCCTCCTTACGTATTCCGCAGCGGCTTTATAAAATTCTTTATAGTCCGCGGCTTTTATTTTTTTTGTTTTTACATTATATGCGTCAAGCATTATTTTCTTTTCCGGGTCTATCGTCTCGCCTTCTTTTACGATATACGTTACGGTCGAGCCGTTTTCTCTGCGTTTTTTGCAGCAGAGCAGATAATACAGATCGTACTCGCACAGATCAAATGCAAAACCGATGATATAAACGTCGTTCATAAGGAACAGATCGACCCAGCTTGACGGTTCGTATTCCAAACCCTCTGCCGTTTTGCCCATATATCCGGGCACGAATTCCGATACTCTCTCCTGAATCTCCCTCAAAAGCTTGCCGTAATAGTAGTGACCCATAACTACCGATCTCGGCGCGGCGGCGTCGCCGTGTATGTGCCAAATACGCTTGTCCTTTGCTTTGTGATATTTATATATATTCATCTTTTTCTGCCGGTCTTTCAGACCGTCTCTGCTCTGATTCGAAATTCTGCGGTACGACGCGGCGGAAGGCTTGACGCCGAGCGCCTGCTCTATCTCAAAACTGTAATTTGTTGTCAGGATTTCGTCAAAACCGTCCGTGATATTGAGAATAAGATCTTTGTTTTCTTCACTTATCTCGTCCGCGCACAGATCCGCGCAGTAATCCTTCATCGCGTCTTCAACTCTATCGTTTGAAGCCGCGACGATCTGCATATTATACGGCAGCTTTTCTATTTGCTTCGCCGTTGTTTTCACGCCGTATTTTGACCGAACGTTTTCAATGGCGTCCCGCCACGAGCTTTTCGCAAAGCAGCGGTTTATCCCGTTGCCGAGTAAAAGTATTTTTGACATCATTTATCCTCCCCGTAATCATTGACAATGCATACGCCGCCGTACTGTTTCATATATTCTTCCGCCGCCGATCCTGCAGGTGTATGTACGTAAACGCCAGAAGGTTTAACAACTCCCAACGAGGTGTCAGAATCGTATGCTCCGAGGATCTCTTTACCGAATTTTACTGTTTTTTCGGATATATAAACGTCTTTCAGCTTCCTGCAGCTGAAAAACGCCTGCGGACCGATCTTTACTACACTTTGCGGGATTTTTACTGAATTAAGCGGAGTGTGTGCAAACGCTTCGGCTCCGATCGTCTTAAGTCCTTCCTTCAGTTCAATTGTCTCTATTCCCGATTTAAAGAACGCTTTTTTACCTATTGTTTTTACGCTTGACGGTATAGATATCGATTCAAGCTCTGTTGAGTTTTCAAAAGCGCCTTCTCCGATATTTTCAAGTCCTTCCGGCAATATTATCTCAGTTATACTTTTATTAAATGAAGAGTATTTGCCTAAAAGCGACACGACGTATTTAACAACATCCGGAATACGAAGCGAAGAATCGTAACCATAGTAACCGAGCAAAAACCCGTCTACCACGGCAAAACCGTTTTCGTCCTTCAATGAATCACAACCTGAAAACGCAGACGGATCGATTGTTTTGATCCCTTTTGGTATTGAAATATCCTTAAGCTTTTCACAGGAGCTGAATGCATAATTACTTATTGTTTTGAGCGTATCCGGAAGCGTGACAGTTACAAGAGATTCACAACAACTGAATGCCCAAGACCATATTTCTTTTACCCCTTCCGGAATAATGATCGACGTGATCTTTTTTCTTATTTCGTAATTAGATGCCTTTCTACCGAAAGATGACGCAGAAAACGCTTCGTTCCCGATGACCGTTACCGCAGTTTTGCCGATAACCGACGGTATCACGACGTTCGTTTCAGTTCCTTTATAACTTGTAATCAAAAGCGTTCCGTCGCTCAGCTTTTCATAGCTCCATACCTTTTTTATTGATGAAACAGAATTTGGATCTTCGCTAAGCTCTTTTATCATTTGGGCTTCTTTTTTTCTTCCTTCTGCCGCAATATCAACTGTTTTGTTTTTGTAATCTATCAACCAAGCCAGAATATCATTCTTTTTATTCTCCTGGGCAAACGCAATAAGATTATCAAGTTTTGCCGCTTGACTGAGCCATCCGATCTCAGCCATCTTTGCAAGAGAAACATCACGGTTGCCAGAAACGCTCGATTCGAGAGCCTTTTTCTGATTAACTTTTGAAAAATCACAGTTATCCAAAGCGAACGACAAAGATTCATCATTCCACTTAAGTTCATCAAACATTTTCTGACTTATGACCGGTTTTTTCCCGAAATCCGATGCAAGCAAGGCTATTCTTTTCAGCATCGGCAAAAGCTGATCGGATCGCAAATCAGATAATGCAGTTATATATGAAGTCCAGTAATTTGACTGATAACCTTCCGTGATTATTGTTATATACGTTGAGTTCCCCCACGATGAATAGTATTTCGGAGGAGTTTTATTAAGATTTACACCCATGTTGATCAAAGCGTCGGCAAATTCGATCTCGCCTCTTGTCAACGCCCAATACAGCATTTCATCAAGAGAAATCCCGAGTTTCCTATATTTTGGCAAAAGAAATTTTACTATTTCGATACGATCGTTTAGCGGAAGAGCTTGATCTTCAAGTTCTTTTGTAATGTAAATATTCGGTACGCCGTACATCGGAGTATATTCATAACTACGGTTTATATCGATTTTTGAAGGAACGAGCATCAGATAATACTCTGTGCTGTAGCTGCCGCTTGCGGTGTTCTGATCTGTTTTGTATTTTCTGATTATCTGAGGCGTACTCTTGTAATCAAATGTTGCACCGGCGCCAACGAGTTCACGCACGAAATCAAGGCCGCGATATCTGCATGCCAATCCTAAAGCACGAGCTGTGATCTCAAATGGTTTGTAAGTTTTGATAACAGCTTTAAGATCGTCGAGCGTTCCTTTTCTTACGGCCTCTTCCAGAATTTCGACCTTTTGAAGCTCATTTGGTTTTTTCAGGGAAAGCTCCGGTTTGTAAGCACATACCGATGATCCATCATCTGGGTTTACGGAAGCAAAATACTGCTCAATTTCCGACAGCTTTTGCTCCTGTCCTTTTTTAATAAGTATTCTCTGATGAGACAGCGCATACTTTTTGTAAATATCTGCATATTCGCCCTCGTATTTTTCGGGATTCAGACAATACCCCAATCCCAGACAAACCTGAATTGCCTGCTCTTTTACAAAGGATACCGGAAGTTTTGGAAAAACAAGAGGTTTATCGCCATCCGCGATATCAAAAATATTGTTGCCGATCATCCCGGAGCTGGCCTCAGGGGATACTTCTATGTCGTTAAGATAAGAATTACTGTTCCAGGTTTTTCTGGGAAACGCTTCGTCTCCGATATTTTTCACCGAACCCGGAATAACGATTTTTTTCAGCGCTGTACAATCAGCGAATGCACGGCTGCCGATTGTTTTCACATACCCGGGTATTTCATATTCATGCGACAGTTTTCCTCCGGGAACGTACAGCAGTTCATCTCCGGTTTTATTGAAAAGCATTCCGTCGATTGAACAGTATTCCGGATTGTTTTTATCAACTTCGATCGATTTAAGAGAATCACAACCCTTCAGAGCGTCGATTTCTATGGATACCGTAGTTTCCGGAATATGCAGGGTCTTTAAAGATTTACAACTAAAGAACACCTCTGTGTTTAATTCAATCAAAGAAGCTGAGAGCTTTGCGCTTTTTAAAGATGAACAACCCTTGAAAGCCCGTTTATCCACCCGTGTCACGCTGTTCGGAATATCAATCTCGGTTAGCGCACTGCATCCGGCAAAGCTTTCTTCGCCAATACGCTTTACTCCGTTAGGAACAGAAACGGTCTTTAAAGACTCGCATCCGGCGAAAGCGCCGCTGCATATATCTTTCAACGTGGACGGCAGAACAACACTTTTCAATGTTCCTGCATTCTTATATGTATTGAACGATCCTCCAAAATACGCTATACCTTCCCTTAATACATCAGGCGCGATCGTTGTTACTCCTTCCGGAATTATAACGTTTTCCAGACCGTCTTCAACTTTGAACAATATGCCGGAAATTATCGTCATGCCATTTTTATCGATCAAGCCTGTACATCCGTTAAATGCGCTTCGGCTGAATGATGTTTGGGTTGTCCTGCAATTAACTGTTTTCAGATTTTTACAGTTTAAGAAAGCATTATCCTCAACCTTTTCGACCGATTCGGGGATCGTGATCTCTTCTAAAAAACAGCATTCACTGAACGTATTATATTCTATTGTTTTCACACCGTTCGGGATGTTGAATTTACGAAGAGATGAACACCCTGAGAACGCAGCCGCTCCGATCCTCTTTACGTTTTCGGAAATCTGAATTTCAGTCAGTTTATCACATCCGCAAAATACATAGCTGTCGATTTCGGTAAGCGAATCCGGAAGCGAGACTTTCTCCAGTCTGCTGCATCCGTAAAAAGCTTCGCTTTTTAATTCTGCTATTCCTTCCGGGATCTCGATTTCTGTAAGCATTTTACAATTTTCAAACACGGATTGTCCGAGTTTTCTCAGAGTGGTAGGAAGTTTGATCGACGCTATATTTGTACTGTCAAATACACTGTCTGCGATAGATATTATTCCTTCAGGCACAACGATATCACGAGCCGTGCCAAAGAAAGACTGGATCGTGTCATTCATAATTACAAAGCCGTTTTTATCCGCTAACCTTTCGCATCCCGTAAAAATGCCGTCTCCTATTGATTCAACGGAATCCGGAATAGAAACATTCGCAAGGCACTTACAGCTTTTAAATGCATCTGCTCCTATTCTCTTAACTCCTTCAGGTATTATTATTGATTCCAAGTTACCGCACCCGCAGAAAGCCTTTTCTCCTACGCATATCAAACTATCTGGGAGCGATACGGAATGCATTTTTTTATTTTCAAACAAACCCGCGGATAATTTCTTTACCCCTTCGGTAACAGTAACGTTTTCATCGTCATAGTAATACGTATATGCTGTTTGATCATAGACGAAGAAACCGTTTTCATCAGCAAGATCTTTACATCCGAAAAACACATTTTGACCGAGTTTGATCCCGCTCGGCATTTTAATGCTTTTAAGCTTCTTGTTGTTTGCAAATGCAGCAGCTCCTATTTCTTTTACGGTATCGGGGATCACAACACTCTTTAAATTCAATTTTCTTTCCCAGTAAAATTCACCGGATTTAAAAGCTCCGGCAACAATGACTTTTACACTGTTTGGAACAACGATCTCGGTCGAATTCCCGTAATAAGCGTAAAGTACACCGCAAAAGATAAGGAATCCCTGTTCGTCCGCAAGTTGTGTGCAAGGAGATATTTGACGGTCGAGCGAGTATGAAAATCTGGGAGAAAACGGGTCTTCTCCGGCTTCAAAAACTTCCGAATCGCATTTTACGGAAATCAGTTTTGTGCAGCCGGCAAATGCGCCTGCTCCAAGAAAACGCAGCGTTTTGGGTAACTCCACCGTTTTTAAAGATTTGCAATTTTCAAAACAGTCCTCTCCTATTTTCTCCAAAACATTTGAAAAAACGACGGATTTCAGCTTTGCGCATCCTTGAAAAGCCAAGGATTCAATACACAATACCGTATTCGGTATAATGATTTCCGTAATCGTTTTGTTTTTTTTAAATGCACCATATCCGATTGCTGTGATACCGTTGGGAATTGTGACGGCGGTATCATTTCCATTGTATTTTTTCAAAACTCCGTTTTCAATAGCAAAATCAGTCATTAAATATTCTCCTTACAGTTTCAGGTCTTCTATGCTCTGGATTATTTCTTTCTGGCGCTCATAGAAGAGCAGAGCTTTGTTATGCTCAAAGTATTCTTTACAGCCGTAGCGGGAGATGAAGTGCGCGCTGTGATAGTTTATCGTCAGCTCCGTTACAAGTATGACCAGTTCCTGCCCGTCGGCAAACGCTTCGTCGCAGAAGCGGAATACGTTGGACAGTTTTTCACCCGATTCTTCCGCCTGCTTTTTAAGACCCTTTGTGCGCTTGTCAAAATCCTCTTTTAACAGCTTGAAAGCGTCTTCCGGCGAGGCGGGATGATCGTTTGATATTGCGGCAAGATCGTCTTCAAGAACGGATACGACTTTATTTAACGCGTATATTTTGTCCGCGGAGATGTTTGACGCTGTTCTGCCGGCGCTCAGCTCGGTTTTTCTCGCTTTTATCTGTTTGCTTATCGCCGCGTCCGCTCCCGTTCTTCCGAGTTCCATTCTGACGTTTTTCAGGGAATTCAAAAGCTCCGTGAGCGTGAGTTCACTTCTGTACACGTTTTTGAAATACTCGTTTATACCGTCAAGCAAAAGGCCAAGCAGGCTGAGTCTCTCGTCAAATTTCGCGTTTTTCGCTCTCTGTCTTATCGCGTCGTCCGCTTTGCCGGATAAGATCGTGTCTACCTGATAATCGGATCTGTATTTTACGAAAAGATCATAGTAAATGGCAAAATCCTTTGCGATTTTCTTGTTCTGCAGATACTGAGCTATGAGCTTTTCATTCGGTTTTATACCGTTTTGCTCGTAAAGCCGTATCATATCGGAAAGGTCAGACCAGCCGCGCGCGGTTACGAAGCTCTTGCCGTCCACCGTCGTTTCGATCGAATAGAAATTCGACTTTTTTATATCGAGATACGTAAGTACGGCGGGATGAACGCCCGTGTTCAGCGCGTACTCTCTCCAGGCGTTGTAATCGGCTTCTACGTCGATGCGCTTGAGCCTGTCCCACGTCACGACGTCGAATTCGCGCACGGAATTGTTATATTCCGGCGGGTTTCCGGCGGTGACGATTATCCATCCGTCCGGAACTTTGTGCTTTCCGAATATTTTGTACTGCAAAAACTGCAGCATTACGGGCGCCAGCGTTTCGGAAACGCAGTTTATCTCGTCAAGGAACAGGATTCCCTCCTTAAGCCCCGTTTCCTCCATCATATCATAAACTGACGCTATTATTTCCGACATGGTGTATTCGGAAACGTCGTATTCCTTGCCGCCGTAATTCTTTTTTTCTATAAACGGCAGACCGAGCGCGGACTGGCGCGTGTGATGCGTCATGGAATAGCTGATAAGCCCGACACCGAGTTCCTCCGCTATCTGCTCCATTATCGCCGTTTTTCCGATTCCGGGAGGGCCCATGAGAAATACCGGGCGCTGTCTGTTAGCCGGAATAACGTATTCACCGAATTCGTTTTTTGTAAAATACGCCGTCATCGCGTTTTTGATCTCTTGTTTTGCTTCCTTGATATTCATAATGTTTCTCCGTTTATGGTTTTTTTGCTACCTTTTTTATTCTTCCTGTTCTTTACCCGGAATTTTATTTTGAACTGCATATTCGTTCATATCATTTACATGTTTTCCGAATTCTTATAACTCTTTAACGTTTATATTATTCTTTATCGCGTACTTGTAAGCGTATGAACCTTTCGAGGCAATTATTGTACAATTGCCAAACGCGGATCCTCCTATCTTCGTAACACTTTCGGGTATAGTTATGCTTGCAAGACTGTCGCACCATGAGAACGCACTTTGACCTATTTTTGTTACGCTGTCCGGTATCGTTATACTTGTAAGACCGATGCAGCCGGAGAACGCATTGTCACCTATTGACGTCACGCTGTTGGGTATCGTCATACTTGTAAGGATGCTGCACCAAGAGAACGCCTGATCGCCTATCGACGTTACGCTGTCAGGTATAGTGTATTCTGTTCTTTCGTTACCTGCAGGACATTTTATCAGTGTTGTTTTATCTTTACTAAATAACACCCCGTCTTGTGATGAATAGTTTTTATTATTTTCATCAACGGTTATATTTGTAAGACTGCCGCAAAAGTGAAACGCGCAAGTTCCTATATTTGTTACGCTATCAGGTATAGTTATGCTTGAAATGCTGCTGCATCCTAAGAACGCATCACGTCCTATTAACGTTACGCTGCCGGGTATAGTTACGCTTGTAAGATTGCTGCACATAAAGAACGCTCTATCATCAATTGACGTTACACCATCCTGTATAGTAACGCTTATAAGACTGTTGCAGCCATAGAATGCACTATTGCCTATCAACATTACGCTGCCAGGTATCGTCACGCTTGTCAGAGTTGTGCAGTTTTTAAACGCATTGTCCGCTATACCATATACAGGCATACCGGCGATATTCGAGGGAATTATCACCATAGCATCATCAGCTTTATAACCGCTGATATATCTTTTGCCGTCTTTGTCGGATATTTTGAATATCTTTCGCCATTCAGCAAGCGTGCGCTCTTTAAATCCGATCTCTTTTTCTGTCTGATCGTCGTAAAACGCCTCTGTCTGCTCATTTGTATAATTTTTCGCTTTATAATCGATAAGATACGCTTTGATATTGACAGCGTTCTGCGCTTTTTCAATATATTTATCAAGTGTTCCGATGTCCGGCTTTTTGAACAGCTGCAAATATATTTCAAGTGCTTTAACATCGTCGTTTTGTATTATCCTGTTCAGAACATCATCTTTTTTCCTCTTTATAAATCCTTTGACTATATTATATACCGTACCGATTTTCAGACAGTTGTACGCAATGTTTGTTTTTTGGTCAGAATCAAGAACACTCCATACCATTTCGAATTGCTCTTCGGATGCATTGACACTTGTAAGACTACCGCACCTACCGAACGCATAATCATATATTATTGTTATACTTTCCGGTATAGTAATACTTGTAAGACTACCGCAGTTTTCGAACGCCCGACTGCCAATTTTCGTTACACCGTCCGGTATCGTCACGCTTGTAAGACTGCTGCATCCCCAGAATGCAGAACGATCTATTTCTGTTACGCTGCCCGGTATCGTCACGCTTGTAAGACTGCTGCAGCCATCGAACGCAGACCAGCCTATTGACGTTACGCTGTCAGGTATCGTTACGCTTGTAAGACCGCTGCAGCCGGAAAATGCATTCTCTCCTATTTTCGTTACGCTTTCCGGTATCGTCACACTTATAAGTCTGTCACGTCTGTCAAAAGCCCTTTCGCCTATTTCCGTTATACCGTCGGGAATTACAACGTCTGCATCATTTCCCGTGTACTTTGTCAAAACTCCTTTTATTATAACAAAATCGTTCATTTTTTAATTCCTTTCGTCTTTCGGATATTCTTGAATTCAAATTCAAGTAAACGTAAGCTCAACAGTAATTTTTTATTCTAACAAATCGCCGTATTCTTCCCAGAATTCATCATCGTTTAATATTAGTTCTTTTGCATATTTATCTGTCCTCGTGTTTTTTATGAGGCCGAAATATGTTAATGCGCTGCCGTAATACTGCTTCCATGAAACAATACCTTCATATTTCAAACCTGGGTATTCTTTAGATTTATTTTTCAGAATCTGATTTATTTTCTTATCCAGATCATCCAGATCGCCATGGTAGCATACATCTTTGCCGTATTCTTCAAATGATACGTACACTTTGATATATATCTTATTGTTTTCGGTATTATATAAAACGCCAGATGAAAAATCCAGTTCGTTTCCTTCGTTCAATGATGCTTTGATACCACGTTCGGCAGTCTTGATGATCGTTTTGATTTCCGATACTATTTGCTTTGCCAAACTATCCGGATCTGTATTTTCGGGACACGTTATCCGCAGTTTGCTCGGCAATTCCACATCATTTTCTTCGCATAATCTACTTAAAATGTCTCTCAGGGGTTCTTCGGAAAGCAGTTCTTTTCTGTATTCCATTTCAGAATCATCAAATTCGTTTTCGATAACAAAATCGCTCATTTTTTTAATTCCTTTCATCTTTGGAAATTTTATTAGTTATGTAATATTGTCATGACAACGGGATCGAGGTAAATCCGCATTGCGCGAGGTACTGTTCAAGTCTGATGCCGTACGCGGCTTTGACTTTTTTGCGGAATTCGTATATGATTATTCCTGTCTCGTCGCTGAATGTAAATAACGTATCGGGAAGAACGCCGTCAGGATACATTTGCCAGAGCATTTCAACGGTTTTGTCAAGATATGAAGCGATCCCGGGATTGACGCCGTCTTTGTTCCTTATATCAACGTTTTTCTCATTTCGCACATACGTTGTGTTTACATATACCGGCTCCGGTATGTTCTCCTCGCAAAGTCGCAGATAAACCTGCGCCGTTACGTATGCGTCGTAATACGCGTTATGCGCCGCCTCGTTTTTAGCCCGAGCAGATCGGTTATCAGACCGAGATTATATTTCAGGCAGCCCGGCATTTTGTATCTTATGTACTTTTTGGCAAGATACACGCCGTCAACGAATCTGTTGTTCATCGTTATACCGCAGTGATTACACGCGGCGTACAGGAAGCTGCTGTCGAACCTGTCACAGTTGTAGCCGACAAGTATATCGTCGCCTGCAAATTCAAGAAATTCCGGCAAAACCTTTTCTATCGGGTCGGCGCGCGATACCATTTCATTCGTTATTCCCGTAAGAGCAACAACGTCCGGCGGTATCCGTCTGCCGTAACCGTTGCCCTGATAAACAAGTTTGTTGAATCTGTCTTTTTCGCCTGCCATTATTTTCCCGTCTTTTACGCGTATCGCGCCGATCTGGGTTATACCGTCGAACTCGCGTGAAAACCCGGTAGTCTCAAGGTCAAAGGCGACAAAATCTTTTATTGTTTCGTTTATGCTCATGATATTTCTCTCATATTTCATCTTTTTTAAGTATCAGCTTTATAGCCCACGGCGGGACGTCGTAGTTGTTGAATTCGTCGTCTATGAATACGAATGCGGTTTCATACGACGGCTTTTTTTCAGGGAACACGCCGTAACCGTCCGTGAAGTAGATAAGTCCTTTGAGGTTTGTGAATTCCTTTTTTTCTATAAGCCAGTTTACGTAACCGAAAACAGGGCGGAAATCCGTGCCGCCGAAGCCTTTGAGTGTCAAATTTGAGATATACGCATCAAATTCCTGTTGCGTCGTTATCTTTGACGCTTCCTGTATCGCCGCGTCGCACTGGATTATATACAGGTTTATTTTTGAGAAAAAACTCTCCGTTGACTTTAAAATATTGAACGTTTTCTGCAAAAACGTCTGAACAAGATCACCGGCGACCGAGCCGGACGTGTCGATAGCGATAACAAAATCCTTGATGCGCTTTACGTCTTTGTATTCAAGCGGTTCGATAAGCGGCATTTTTTCATACAGCCTTAAACCGTATGTATAGAAAACGTAATCGAATTCCTCAGGATTGATCTTCATCACCTCACCGAGCACAGCAAACTTTTTCAAAAACGACGTATAATCGTATTTTTCGCGGTTCAGCTCGCGCAGGTTCTGCATAAAATTACCTGCCGTATCGCCACGTGAATGAAACGTCTCAAGGTCGGTCTGTATGTGCTCGGATATGCTCCTCCAGTCTTCTTCCGAACCGTAGGCGGCGCCGGAGCCGTCGTCCTGATTTTCATCGTCGTTGTCGTCTTTGCTTTCACCGTCGCTGCTTGACGGAAGTCCGGCGGACGCTTTTTCTTCGTCGGTCATATACCAGACCGAATGGTCGTCCGCTTTGAAGAACTGACGTCTTTTCTCAAGCTCGTCATCGGAAAACCCGCTGTCTATAAGGTACTTATATACCCTCTCCGCGGTGATACCGCCGGCTTTCTTTTCGTATTCGGAAAACAATGCGGTTTGTTTTCCCGATTCATCGGTTTCAACCGTATTGAGTCCGAGCCCGGATATCGCGTTTTCTACCGCTATATCGCACGCAAGATCCCACGCCGCCTGATTTACCAGGCTGTTTATGAACATATGCCTGAAAATACAGTGCATAATGACGTGCAGATAATCACGCGTCATAACGGTTTTTCCCGTTTTGAAACGTCTCAGAACGTGCATCGGCTGATATATCAGATTTTTTCCGTCAGTACCGAGCGTTATATCGGTATCCGCGGGAAAAAGCCCGAGCCGGCTGAGCGCCGAATCGAGAAAACGCATATTCACAAGAAGCGAGTTGCGGGCGTAATTCAACACGTCTTTTGCGATCTCACCGGCCCGTTTTGTTTTTTCTTCTTCAGTCATGTTTAACCTTTACCATTCAAGCGTGAATTCCGCCATGGGATCAAAATCGGGATACGTTTTGTTTTTGTATTCAAGCAACAAAGCCGCGACATTTACCGCGTGCGATTCTTCCGCGGCTTTGATAAATTCCAAAAGCTGAGCGGCGGTATAAGAAGGCAATATTTCCAAAACAGTTACGTCATCTTTGCCGATCCTGCTGAAAACGGTACACTTATCAAGGTATGATATAATGTGATTTGTCATCCTTGTAACTTTAAGACAGTTTATACTTTTGATTCGGATTATAGATTGTTTATTCAAGCTTTCAATGGTACCGGAGACAGGTTCCCAATCAAACTTACAGTCATCGAGTATAATGTCATAACGTGTATAAACATAAATTCCAG
Source organism: Clostridiales bacterium (assembly GCA_016280525.1). Lineage (GTDB taxonomy): Bacteria > Bacillota > Clostridia > Oscillospirales > CAG-272 > UBA1248. Next base: position 8,384 of record JAEEGW010000194.1, on the reverse strand, counting down.
AACGGTAATCATACTCCGTTTCTTTTACTGTTTCGATGCCGTATTGATTGTCAAACCGATACAAAGGAATGTCGCAATTCTCATAGCGATTCTCCTTAAAATTCTGAAAGTCTGCTACCGGTTCCCACATTTGGCAAAACGGTTGTTTAAGCATATGAGATACAAGATACTTTTGCCAGGCAGTTACTTCTTCATTTTCCATTTCCATCGGATGTGCAAAAATGATCTTATCTTCTGTCAGTGAAACGGACGCCCCGGTATTATCTGACGCACCTTCATCGGTGAGAACAAAGGTGTTTCCGTTTTGATTCCACACGATCAACCGAGCGATGGATCTGAGCATGGGATTTACGCAAAACTGATTCTTCCATGCGTCCTTTGAATATGACTGATTCAAGAGAAAACAACGATGTAAATGTTTGACTACATTTTTCACGACCTTATTAAAGGTTGTTTTCATATCGGCAAAGTCCTTTTTTGCAATTTCATATTTTTCAGGATCGCTGCCTTTTTTCGGTACGGATTTAACTTCTTTATCACCGTCAAAAAGAGAAAGTGAGAGTTCACGATTCAATTTCAGAGTGACGGTTTTGTCACCAAGATCATATATCTTCTCTCCGTTTTCATCGAAACCGAAATCATAAAGTAGTTTTATACGCATAACTTCCGGATCAACGCCGTGAAACGAAGCGTACTCATCGAATAATCCGGTACTGTCAAAGTACATTGCCGCTGCTTTTGTTTCGCTTAAAAGCATTGCGACTTCCGAACTGATAGCTTTATATTTACTTTTAGCATTTCCTTTTTTTCCGCTTCGTATCTCTGCAATAAAACTGATTATATCCTTTTCATTCGCATAAGTACAGAAAGGAATCAGGAAAAATCTATAATTCTTTCCTTCGATATTTTTTCTCAAAAACGCGATAAAATCCTCATAATCCAGCTCATTTATGATATCGTCATACGTATGGCAGGCGAATTTTGCCCCGCTTTTTTTCCCAAAGTCGTGCATAGTCAGCATTTCCACCTGAGACATCTCTCCGTATGTGATGGTACGTGATTCGCGCCAAAGTTTTATAAACCCGGAAACTAAAGCCACCGCCGATTTCAAAGAAGAATTCTTATCGGAGTTTCTTATTTTGAAACCACTTTTGACTATACTTACAGCGGCTTTGTAATCTTCAGAACTTTGATCGCAAGCAGCGGTGAACTGATCGAGCTTTTCTGTCGCCGTATCAGAACATTTTTCGTCATTATCGGTTACGAGCAATTTATCCAGCTCATCGCTTTTTCGACTTAATGCGGCCAATGCACGAGAAAGATCCGATAATACGTCTTTTTCTATATGATCGCTATGCAAAAGAGCAGTCTTGATTACCTGATTCGCCTGCTTCTCCGAGAGCTTTTTCAGCGAACTGAGAATCTCAACGCAATTTTTCATTAAGGTGTTTACATAATTATCATTAGCGATTTTCGATAAAAATGCTTCCCAGTTCTTTCCGTATTGATACAGCAAAAAATATGCAAGCTGTTTGCCTGTCGGTTTTATTGTCTTCACAATATCAATCGGCAACGCTTTTCCAGTTTCGCATGCGGAATCATCCAGAATGACCTCTACGCCGCGCAAACCCTTAATCAGAGCTACGTTTTTTGCACTGATATCGATACTAACATCAATCGTAATTTTTTTCAACGGTTCGCCTTGAATAACGACAGAAGATACCAAACCGTTTTCAAGGTCTGTCTTATCAAAAGGCAGATTCAAGAGAAAACTCAAGCTCGGAACGTTAAATGTCAGCCCTCTACATCCGCTAAATGCTTGATTATCAAGTATTTTTACGCTGTCCGGTATAGTGACGCTTACAAGATTTCTGCATCCGGAAAACGCCCATCTTCCTATCTCCGCAACACCATCAGGTATGATCACGTCAGCATCGGTGCCGTTGTAACTAGTTAAAACTCCGTTTTCAATTACAAAATCACTCATTTTCTTTTCTCCTCGTATTATTTATTAAGTAGTTCTTTCAGCCTGTCAAGATCGGACTGCTTGAAATTGCTGCCATCGATACCGCAGCGCAGGCAGGCGCGGTCAAAATCGTCGCGCGTTATCGTCGTCAATCCCGTCGCCGCAAGCTCGTCAGCAACTGCTTCAATATGTTCTTCACGGATACCGTTGTATCCCGCGCGGTCAAAAGCCGCCGCTTTCCATCCGTCGTTATTCATTTTCTTTTCTCCTTTACCATTCAAGTGTAAATTCCGCCATCGGGTCGACGTCGGGGTAGGTTTTGTTTTTGTATTCCATAAGCGCGGCGAGGACGTTTACGGCTTTCGCATTTGACGCGGCATCGATATAATCCGTGATCTGCGCTATATTGCAGCCTTTTACATAATCCATGACGCTGATATCGTCTTTCGCTATACGTCCGAGAACTGTCGTGCGGTCGAGATACGCTATCGCGTGATTCACGGCGCGGCTGTACTTTTCTATCTTGAAGCTTGTGATATTGCAGTAGCTTACGGAATTGCCGTTCGGCGCTTTTTCGGAAGTCCAGTTCGTTTCGATCTTGCAGCCGGGTATCTCAAGCTTTTCGTCAAAGCCGTGCTTTCCGGCGCCCTGCAGCGCAAAGAACAGTATCGGGCAGTCTTTATATCTGTCCGGCTTTATATCCTCCGGTTTATGTACGAGCTCCCAGATCTGCGCAAACGGCTGTTTCAGTGCGCGATCGGTGAAATATTTCTGCCATGAAGCGATTTGATCCAAAGTCATTTCAAGCGGATGAGCGACACTGATCGTACCTTCTCCAAGTTCATACGGCACGCCGTCGCATGACACGGGTCCTTTTTCCGTTTGTGTGAAATACGCTCCGTTCTGTTCCCAGACGATAAGGCTTGCAACTCCGCGAAGTACGGGGTTGTCCGTATACGTTTTCCGCCAGTACGACGCTTCACGCTCTTTTCCGGTTATGAAATCGGACAGGATAACGTCAGAGCGGTTTTTCCATATCTTCTTGACATTCTTTTTGATCTCAGAAAAGTCCTTGTTCGCCTCTTCGTATTTCTTTTCATCTGCGCCTTTTTTGGGGATCGACTTTGAGGCTTTCCCGTCCGGAAGCTCGACCGTGAACGTAAAGTCGGGCAGCATTCTGACGTTTACCGTCATATTTCCGATATCGTATTTCTTGCAGCCGTCTTCGTCAAGCCCGAGATCGGAGAGCATATTGTCGCGCATATCGTCGACCGTGGTGTTATGAAACTCCGCGTAAGCTTCCATTTCTTTCCGCTTTTCCGCAAGCAGTATAGCGGCGCGCGTTTCGCTTATCATATACGTATTGTAAAAAGCCTCTTTTTTATCCTTGTCCCATTTTGCGGCGGCTTTTATCAGCTCCGCCATCTCTTCTTCCGTCGCGTTACAGCAGAGCGGAGCGTAATTGCCGCTATTTTCTGCAAACCACAACAGATCTTTTCCGTTTTTCAGAATTACGTTTTTAAAATTGACGCAGCCGTCAAACGCACCCCATTCTATTGTTTTGACGCTGCTGCCGACCGTCACGCTTGTAAGACCGCTACAACCGTGGAACACCCCATCTCCTATTTTCGTTACACTATCCGGTATCGTCACGCTTGTAAAACTGTTGCATCCATTGAACGCAAAAGAATGTATGAATTTTGTATAATTATGTATATTACACGATGTTATCCATGTGTTTTTTGCCTTTACTAAAACAAAGTATTTATTATTATAATTTCCGATGTACAAGCCATTGTCATATTCGTTATATGTCAAGCCGTTACAGTCGGAGAACGTACCATCGCCTATTTCCGTTACGCCGCCAGGTATAGTGATGCTTGTCAGACCGCTGCAGCGGAAGAACGCACAATCGCCTATTGATGTTACGCTGTCCGGTATCGTCACGCTTGTAAGACCCCTGCAGCCGGAGAACGCCTGTTTACCTATCGACGTTATACCGTCCGGTATAGTCACGCTTGTAAGGCCGCTGCAAGAAAATGTACCCTCGCCTATTTCCGTAACACCGTCAGGTATTGTCACGCTTGTAAGACCGCTGCAGGAGGAGAACGCATAATCGCCTATTCTTATTACGCTGCCAGGTATCGTTACGCTTGTAAGACTGCTGCAGCCGGAGAACGCACAATCGCCTATTGACGTTACGCTGTCCGATATCGTCACGCTTGTAAGACCCCTGCAGCCGGAGAACGCCTGTTTACCTATCGACGTTATACCGTCCGGTATAGTCACGCTTGTAAGGCCGCTGCACCAGCTGAACGCACCATCGCCTATTTCCGTTACGCCGTTACCTATCGTCACGCTTGTAAGGTTGTTGCAATAGCTGAACGCACTCTTGCCTATTTTCGTTACACTGTCGGATATCGTAACGCTTGTTAGACCATTGCAGCCGTAGAACGTACTATTGCCTATTGAAATTACGCCGTCGGGTATCGTAACGTTTGTAAGGGCGCGGCATTCGCGGAACGCATTATTGCCTATTTTCATTACACTGTTTGGTATCGTCACATTCATAAGGCCGCTGCAGCATTCGAAAACACAATCGCCTATTTTCGTTACGCTGCCCGGTATAGTAACGCTTTTAAGACCGCTGCAACCGGCGAATGCATCATCGCCTATTTTCATTACACTGTCCGGTATTGTTACGTTTGTAAGACCTCTGCAATAGCTGAACGCTTGATCTCCTATTGACATTACGCTGCCAGGTATCGTGATGCTTGTAAGACCGCTACAGCTGAAGAACGCACTATCGCCTATTTTTGTTACGCTTTCCGGTATGACGACGTCTTTGCCTTTTCCGGTGTACTTTTTCAAAACTCCGTTTTCAATAACAAAACCGCTCATAATCTGTTACATCCTTTATTTTTATTATATTTAGTTAGTTTGTATTATATTAACTATATTATATCAAAAATTATTAAAATTACAATAAGCAACGCGTACAGTTTCGCGTTTTTTTGTTATTGTTCACAAAACTTTTACATTAATATACGTGTTTTTGTTTTTGCCTGAAAATGTGCCGGGCTTTGAGCCAGCATAGCAAATGAGACGTAACAATTTGTATTGATTTCTGAATTTTTAATAATTTTTGTTTCGTATATCTTGATATCTGCGAAACAACAGTGTATAATGTATGCAGAACGGAGGTGTAAAATGAATTATACTGACGTTAATTGCGCTGCTGAAAACGGAAGCTGTCAGCACAGCGCATAACAACATTTTGCATGTGCGACAAAATCAATGGAGCAATAAAATAGAACGACGTTTGGCTGATACCCGTCGCCGCCTCACATCTTAAAGCCTGAGGATTTCGTAATTGTTTTTTCTTTGGCTTGCGTCACGATATTTGATCGTGTCCGATTTTGACCACATATCTGACCACAAACGGAAATAAAACAAATGTAGACGACGGTATAAAGACTGCTGAAAAAAGTATTTTACCGATTAAAAAGGGATAAAAAACCCAAAAAAATGTAAAAGGAATAAAAAACCGCCGTTCGGGACCAAGAGGCCGGAAGTTCAAATCTTCTCACTCCGACCACAAAAAGTCCTAAAAATCGGTGATTTTTAGGGCTTTTTTTGCTGAGTTTACCCCATTTTTTGGAAGTTGGGCAGTTGGCACTATCAGAGCCTTTCTTCGCCACATAAGGTGATGTAACTGCCAATTATACTCCAAAAAACATAAAAGTAGTGCGGTATATGTGTTTTTCTTCAATGGCATCTAAATCTTCGACACATTATTTCAACCCACGGTTGAGTTTTTCTGTAAATTTAACCTGTTGAAATAACCTGATTTTCTGCTATAATATTCTCAACGGTACCGAAAACTATTTCAAAGGAGAAAAATTATGACTACCCTTGGACAAAACATCAGAAAGCTCCGTAAGGAGCGCGGTATGACGCAGGAAGATCTTGCGGCCAAACTGAATATATCGGCGCAGGCAGTGTCAAAATGGGAAATGGAAATCTGCTCTCCTGATGTTTCACTCATTGTACCTCTTTCGGCACTTTTTGGCGTATCGGCTGACGTTCTTTTCGGAATCAGCCCGGACGGCATGGAAAAAGAAATTGAAGAAACGAGAAAATACTGCGATGCTCTAGAAACAGCAAACGAAGATGCGCTTGAGGCATGGATGAAACTGTACGCGAGATATCCCCACAATAGCACTATACATTTTGAAATTGCGCAAACGCACTTCTACTGTGCAAAGGCCTATGACGATGAAAATTATATTTGCCATTGTAAAAAAGCCGCAGAATTTTACGAAAAAGTTATGGATGAAAGCACTGATAACGCTCTTAGGAGCCGAACAATGGAAGCTCTGCATCATATTTATAACTGTCTTCGCGATTCCGAAAACGCTCTCCGTATTGCAAACATTGGCGGTGATTGGGGTACGCTCAAAGCGGAAATGCTGTCAAAGATTGATGGTTATGAAAAGAAAAATTATTGGTGCCAACAGGTTTTTAAATATTACGGTGAAGGCATGGCATGGGCTGTTATGAACATGAAATTCCCTGACATGGAGACCCGAATATTCGCCTACGAAACTGCTGAAAAGATCCTTGATCTAACTTATCTTGGAGACAAAGCGTGGATCAGCTATGTTTATATGGCTCTTTATACACACCTCGCAGAGTGCTGCGCATCCATCGGAAATGACGACAAAACCTTCGAGGTGTTGGACAAATGGTACGAAACAGCCCTGTTTGAAGATAACCTTCCTCTCGGTGAACATAGATATGAGAATAATCCATTTTTAAATGAGATTGTCTATAATCGCGATCTTGCGTACACACACCATAACCGCGACTATATTCTGTGTCACATTCAAAATCACGCATTTGACCGCATCCGGAATTCTGAGCGATTCGGGGCATATGTTGAAAAGGTGAAAAACATGTCCGGAATCGAATTTCCCTTTGGCGACGTTGATTTTGAAGATTGACACAATATGTCTATTGTACCTAACTACACTTTCGGAAAATATTAACGGTTACGTAGGCCTCTTTGCACAAACCGAATTATAAGCACGGTAAGGAGGGGACGTTACCATCAGGTTCTTATAGTCGCAAGGCTGTGCAAGTTCAATTCTTGTCACCCGCACCAAAATAACACCGCATATCTTGCAAGATCGCAGGATATGCGGTGTTTTTATCTACATAGGGGCTTATATTATCCCGTTAGATCAGTATTGAAAATATTATTCTTTTTGAAAAACGATTTTAATTCGTCTATGTCCTCTTTTGACAGTTCGATCTTGCTTTCTGTCAACTATATTCCCCCCGATAAAATGATATTAGAACGTCTGTTCGAGCACATTATATCGCACGAGCAGATGTTTGTCAAGATGGTTTTTTTAATGTTATATCTGATTTTTTTACATATTCATTTATGTGATTTTTATCGCCTGAGCTGAGTCGTCGGGTTGACAATGCGCCGTTTTTGTGATATCATTGACACAGATAACATCAAGGAAAGGAGATCGACATGAAAAAACTGCTGCGGATCATCTCCGCTGCCGCCGCGGTCCTTCTCGTTCTGCCGCTTTTCGTCTTGCGCGTATCCGCGGCGGAAGAACAGGTGAGTCTGGGCGACAGGGCGGATCTGATGACCGCGCACGAAAGCCTTGACGGCATAGGCATGAACGCCGCGCACTCCGGTGAAAAACTGAAGACCTGGCAGCTGACGTTCAAAAAAGGCATCGGCATGCACTGTCTGCCGGACAAGGACGCTTATATCGAATTCGATATATCGTCGCTCGGTATGAAATATTTCTACGCCACGGTCGGCGTACTGCAGGAGGCGTCTTATTTTCTCGAATGGGGGAGCATCTCCTTCAGCGTTTACGGCGACGGAGCGCTGCTCGCGCAGACTCCCGAGATCGACTGGGGCAAAAAGCCGTATTTCATCTGCGTCGACGTGGAGGGCGTAAAGCTTCTGCGGCTCACGCAGAACAACTGCGGCAACTACGCCTGCGACGCCGGAATCTGGGGCGACGCGATGCTCTGCAATGAAAAGCCCGAGACGCCGGAATGGCAGAGCCAGGGCTCCGGCGGCTTCGATCCCGACAAAACGGACGAACCTCAGCCGGCCGAGCTCGTTTCGGGCGATCACGCTTACATAAGCGACCTTTACTGGTCCGACAACCACACGTACACCGGCAATATCGTCGGCCGCGACTGCAATACCGCGAACGAGATCATATTCAGCACGGATGGCAAGTTCTTCAGCAAAGGCGTGGGATTCCATGCTTCGTCGTCCGGTTACACGTCGTACATCGACGTCAACATCGACGGGCTCGGTTTCACGAAATTCGCCGCGTACTGCGGAGTCTGCGAAACGCTGACGAGCTATGAT
>JAEEGW010000193.1 GCA_016280525.1 Clostridiales bacterium | reverse complement strand
TTTATAATCAACGTTTAACGGTACGGTTTTATATTTGTGTATGACTATGCGCACCATTACGTCAGTCGCGGAGCACGTCACGTACGGGTTGGAAAATACGTTTCCGTCGTTATCGTAAAGCACAACCGTGCCGGACGCATTCATTGATGACGCGATAAGTCCCGGTTCTATCGTCACTACGGCTTCTTTCAGCTTTTTCAGTTCGTCTGCCGGACCTTTTACCGTCACGGTCGAAAGATCGGGCGTTGATTTTTCAAGCACACAGTCCGCGTCTATCGTGTAATTTCTTAAATTTACGCGAATGGGCAGCTGTTTTGACGTTGTTGTATCAAGATATACCGTAACGGATTCCGGGTCTTTGCCGTTAAGCTTCATGTTGTTCGGCAGATTTACGGTAACGGGGAGCGTATGGTGTCCCGGTTCGGTACATTCGGACGCGTCTACGTACGCGGTGACGTCTTTATTAGCCTGAAGAGCGAGCACTTCACTGCGCTTGCCCTGGACTTTTATCTCAACCGTGCTGCCGTCGCCTGAAATGATCGACAGACCTGACGGCACGTTGTTTATTTTTACGGAAACGCCGGAAACGGTCCCTTCGTATATCGTGCTGCTCGCGCTCACGGCGTAGAGCCATATAACGAAAGCTATGAGAACGGAAGCTATCTTTGCGACTATATCGAGACCTCTTGTCTTTTTAACGACGTATTCGCCGTTATTTACGGAGTATGTATCTTTCTTTCTCATTTGCTTTCACCTCCGTTTGTCTTTTTGTGTACCCGGGGCGTTTTGGGCTCCGTTACAAGCAGCGAATAAAGCTGGTTTTTAAGAGACGTATAATCAAAATCGCGCTTAAGCTCGCCGTCAAGCGCTATGGAAACCGTTCCGGTCTCTTCACTTACGACGATAACTATAGCGTCGCTGTTTTCGCTCATACCGATAGCGGCGCGGTGTCTTGTGCCGAGGTCGCGGAATATATCCGTTTTCTGCGAAAGCGGCAGAAAACATCCTGCGGCGATTATCTTGTTTTCGGATATTATCATCGCGCCGTCGTGAAGCGGGGCTTTGTTGAAGAATATATTTTTTATAAGTGAGGAGTTCGGATCCGCTGTTATAACGGTACCCGTTTTTACGACGTCGCCGAGTTTTGTAAGTCTTTCTATAACTATAAGCGCGCCTGTCTTCGTGGCGGACATATCCATAACGGCTTCGCAAACGTTTGATATCATAGCCGTTGTCTCCGCCGTGTTTTTCGGGTCGGAGATGTTTTTGAATCCTTTCAGCGGCTGCGCGCCCATTTTTTCAAGCGCGGCGCGAAGCTCCGGCTGGAACAGGATAATAAGCGCTATTAAACCTATCTGGAATATATTTGATAACAGGAAATTTAGGGCGTACATATTTATAACGTCGCTTATTATGAATACGACGAGCAAAATCAAGACGCCTATCGCAAGCTTTGCCGCGCGCCTCGTTTTGATGAATTTATATGCATAATAAATAATTATCGCGACGATACCGATATCTATAATATCGATTATCAGATGCGGTTTCATTATGGACCACAGGTTTACAAACTGCTGTCCTATGTTTTCAAAAAACTGACTCATACGCTTCCCTGACCTCACTATATATTCTCTCATCATCATTATAACATATTATAAATAATAATTCAATACAGAATACTGAATAATTTTTTTATTATTTGTATTTTTTATGCGCCGCTCCTCTTCTCTGCTTTTTAATTCTGCAATAAAAATAATTGAATTTTTAATCAAAAGAACTTGCATTTTTATAATAATTGTGATATTATTTAAAAAATAATGCTTGCGGGATCGTTTATGGAGCGTTTCAATACGGAAAATATAAAACAAAACGTAATAATAGTGACCGGTCATTTCGGCTGCGGAAAAACAAACGTTTCAGTAAATCTTGCAGAAGAGCTCGGTAAATATTACAAGACATATCTTATTGATTACGACAACGTAAATCCGTATTTCAGATCAGCCGACGTTAAGGAAGAATTTGAAAAAAAAGGTATAGAAGTCATAGCTTCCGATTTTGCAAACTCAAACGTTGACATTCCTTCCGTTTCTCCGCTCGTATATACGGCGCTTACAAAAGCGCAGGACGGCGCGCGCGTTATATTCGACGTCGGCGGAGATATGCTTGGCGCGGTATCGCTCGGATTTCTGCACGACAGGCTAACGGAGCTGCAGCCGCTTGTGTTGTACGTTTTCAGCGCTTACAGACCGCTTACGGACAGCCCGGAAAAAGCGTATGAGATAATGCGTGAGATAGAGAGTGCCTGCGGATTTAAAGTAAACGCGCTTGTAAACAACAGCAATCTCGGAGCAGATACGGATATAAAAGATATTGAAGATTCCGTTTCATACGCGAACAAGCTCTCGCAGTTATGCGGTCTGCCTGTTCTCTTCACTTCTTATATTGAAGACATAGCGGGCGGCGAGCCGTCGGTCGATACGGCGTTATTTAAAATGAAAAACAGAACGAAAAAACTTTTTTAAAAAAGGTGGAATAATATGAACAAAGTTTTATTTGAAGTTGATTTGTGTAAAGGCTGCGGTCTTTGCGCCACGGCTTGCCCGAAGGGCATAATAGCTCTTGATACCGGCACGCTCAACAGCAAGGGATATCATCCGGCGCAGCTTACAGACGCCGAAAAATGCATTGCCTGCGCTTCGTGTGCGGTAATGTGTCCCGACGCCGTTATAACCGTTATCAAGGAATAAGGAGGTATTATTATGGCAAAAGTTCTTATAAAAGGAAACGAAGCCGTAGCGGAAGCGGCTATACGCTCCGGCTGCCGCTATTATTTCGGATATCCTATAACTCCGCAGACCGAGATTGCCGAATATATGGCAAAGAAAATGCCGAAGGTAGGCGGTCTGTGCTTGCAGGCTGAAAGCGAAGTCGCGGCTATAAATATGGTCTACGGCGCCGCCGCATCAGGCGTGCGCGTTATGACGTCGTCCTCATCTCCCGGCATAAGCCTTAAGAGCGAGGGTGTGAGCTACATTGTCGGCTGCGATCTGCCCTGCGTTATTTTAAACGTTCAGAGAGGCGGTCCCGGCTTAGGCGGTATCCAGCCTTCACAGTCCGATTACTACCAGGCGACAAAGGCGTTAGGCCACGGCGATATGCAGCTTTTCGTTTTAGCTCCTTCATCCGTGCAGGAAATGGCGCAGCTCACGGCTGACGCTTTCGGTATCGCAGATAAATACAGAATGCCCGTTCTGCTTTTAGCGGACGGCGCTCTCGGTCAGATGATGGAACCGGTCGATTTCGATATGCTTCATTTCACTCCCGAACCCGAAAAACCGTGGGCGGTTAACGGTCACGGCGGCAAGAGAAAGAAAAATATTATAACTTCTCTGTTCTTAAAGCCTGAAGAGCTTGAAGCAAACGTGCTTGAACGTGATAAGAAATATAAGACCGTAAACGAAAACGAAGTCAGATATGAAAGCTACATGTGCGACGACGCGGACATCATAATCGTATCGTTCGGCATAACGGCGCGTATCTCAAAAGCGGCGGTAAACGACGCGAGAGAAAAAGGAATAAAAGCAGGACTTCTGCGCCCCGTTACGCTATCTCCGTTCCCGTCTGAAATACTTAAAAAGCTTTCCGATACCGCTTCGGCGTTTCTGTCGGTTGAGCTCAATATGGGTCAGATGGTAAACGACGTAAAATTGGCGGTAGAATGCAAAAAGCCGGTTTACTTCTACGGCAGAACGGGCGGCAGCCTTATGTCGTCCGCGGACGTGCTTGATCAGATTGAAAAGATCGCAGGAGGTTTGAAATGATAGTATATAAAAGACCCGAAGCATTATCAAAAGTTTCCATGCACTATTGCCCCGGCTGTACGCACGGCATAGTCCACCGTCTTGTCGCCGAGGTCATTGACGAGCTCGGTATCGAAAAAGATACGTTAGGCGTCGCTCCCGTCGGCTGCGCGGTATTTGCGTACAATTATTTTGAATGTGATTTTATTGAGGCTTCCCACGGAAGAGCTCCCGCCGTTGCGACGGGAATCAAGCGCACGCATCCGGATAAGATAGTATTCACGTATCAGGGCGACGGCGACCTTGCCGCCATCGGTACGGCTGAAACGGTGCACGCGTCCGCAAGAGGCGAAAACATAACTATAATCTTTATAAACAACACCAACTACGGTATGACGGGCGGACAGATGGCGCCTACGACCATGCCCGGCCAGGTGACTACGACTTCCCCGTACGGCAGGCAGAAGATGATACAGGGCAACCCCATACACGTCTGCGAGATGCTGTCAACGCTTGACGGCGTTGCGTACGCCGAGCGTGTTGCAGTAAACAACGTCAAAAACGTACGCGCCGCGAAGCGCGCGATAAAGAAAGCTTTCCAGAATCAGATAGACAAAAAAGGTCTGTCTATCGTTGAAGTGTTGTCTACATGTCCTACTAACTGGGGCATGACGCCCGTTGACGCGCTTAAATTCGTTGACGAGAAGATGATACCGTTCTATCCTTTGGGCGTATACGTTGACAGAAACGCAATGGGAGGTGAAAGTGATGACAAATAAGATCATTTTAGCCGGTTTCGGCGGTCAGGGCATTCTGTTTTTAGGCAAAAAACTTGCAGTCTCCGGAATGGACAAAGGTCTTAATGTAACGTGGCTTCCCTCCTACGGCCCGGAACAGAGGGGCGGTACGTGCAACTGCAGCGTCATTCTGTCCGATAACGATATCAGCTCTCCTATAATCGGCAATCCCGATATACTCGTCGCTTTCAATATCCAGTCGTACGAGAAATTCATGCCGAGAATATCAAGCGGCGGCATACTGTTTGCGGACAGCACGCTTATTGACAAAAGGCCGGAGCGGGACGATATAAAATCGTATTTCATCCCCGCCACGCAGATAGCGAACGATATTGGTATGCCAAAGCTCGTGAACGTCGTGATGCTCGGATATTTCATAAAGAATACGGATATATTCACAGCTGATTATATCAGATCCGCGATAACCGATTCTCTTCCCGCATCAAAAGCGGAACTGCGCGAAGCAAACGGACGTGCGTTTGACTTAGGTTACGGGTATAACGGATGAACAAGAATATAAAAAGAACGAACAGCGCGGTAAGAAAAAGCCCTTATAACAAGTTTACAAGAGCCGTTAAAAAACTTTTCGGAGTTGACAGCAGGGATTATTTCAACAGCGCCATAATCGTCGCCGCCGGTACCGGTTCACGTATGAATCTGCCTGACGGTCAGACGAAGCAGATGCTTATGCTGCAAGGCGTCCCGATAATCGTGCGTACCGTGCTTCAGTTTGAAGCGTGCGAAGATATTGACGAAATAATACTCGTTATCCGCCGCGAAGAATTTGACACGTATAAAGCGTATTATAAGCAGTACGGATTTAAAAAGGTAACTCATATCGTAGCGGGCGGCGAAACGCGTCAGAAATCCGTTTTAAACGGCCTTACGAGAGTCAATAAGGACGCTGATTTCGTAACGATACACGACGGTGTAAGATGTCTTATAACGCCGGAAATGATATCAGAAGTATGCACTTTTGCGTATCACTACGGCGCAGCAACGGCCGTTTCCAAACCGTCCGATACGCTGAAGCTGAGCGAAGACGGATCGTTTATAAAAGAGACCGTGGATAGGGACAAGATATATCACGCGCAGACGCCGCAGATATTCAAGTACGATATGTACCGCGCCGCGGCGCTTTCCGCTAAGAAAGACGGTTTTGAGGCGACTGACGACAATTCTTTAGTGGAACGTATGAATTTCAAGATCTATATGTGCGAGCTTACCCGCGAGAATATAAAGATCACAACGGGCGAAGACGTTTATTTTGCCGAAGCAATACTTAACAAGCGCGGAGGCGAAGCATGAGTTTTCGCGTAGGACACGGATACGACGTGCACAGGC
>JAEEGW010000192.1 GCA_016280525.1 Clostridiales bacterium | reverse complement strand
GCGTCGCCCGGCTCGTACGTTGAACTTCTGCCCTCTTCCGAATATCTGAAATATACGTTTGACGTCGGATCGTTTACCGCTATACCGTACTTGACGGACAGAGCCATATTGAAGAATTCGCTTATAACGCGTGTCGCCTTTGTCTCGTACGATTTTGAAGAATCCAAAAAGTTGTTAAAACCGTATTTCTTAATAAGCTTATATGAAGGCGCGTATTTCGTTTTTGCCTCGTTCTCCGTCATATTCTGTGCGTATTTGCAGAATGCGCTATAATAATACTCGTGTATCCATTTGTCACATTCTTCGTTATACGACGCGTCAAAGCGCGGCAGATTATCTGCTTTGAATTTGTCAAAATTCGGAAAATACTTTGCAGTGTACGGAACGGGGTGCGAATCGTCGTTCCACGTATCTGTAAGGAACGTTGAAATATAAACGAACATAAGCTGTTTGCGCATCGGGTCTGTTTCGGTATCGTACAGATCGAGGAAATATCCGTAGGTGAAATTGTCCAGAGGCTCGTCGCCGAGATAATAATCGCCGTCGTAGTGTACGTCATCCGCGTGTTCGTCGCCGCATAGGTACCTGAAACGCTGATAATTGAGCCCGTAATTTATTATCTCGTACATCGCACGCTCTACGCGCCCCTCTGTATCAAGACCGTCCCAGTCTTCAGACACAGGATCGGTTTCTTTGCCGATATCAGTCTCCGGCTCCGACTTCAACGTCGCCGGGTAATCGTTAAGCGATATCACGTTATTCTGTTTTTCGACCTTGACTTTAGTGAATACGTGAACGGGGTCTGCGGACCCGTTCTGCGTCCCGGTCCTGTCCGTTGCGGCTGCGATATATTCGGAATTAGCGTAGAGCACGCCGTCCTCAACGCTCCACGTAATGCTCATTTTATTTAAATCAAAGTTATCGGTATCAAGCTTTTCCGCTTTCATCAGATTCAGCGTTTGCTCTTTGAGCATTAATTTGATATTGCTCATTAAAATCTCCGGTATCTTCCAGTCGGAGAACGGCTTGAATTCCTCGCCTAATATCTGCCAGTCTTCATACCCGCCGACGTTTTCTGTGTATATACATTGATACAACGTAGGTATGCCGCCTAAGCAGAACGAGAACTTTACTATCGTGTTGTTGCCTGCGTATAATACGTCTTCAAGCAGCATATCGCGGTCGATCTTGCCGAAATCGGGATATTTTTCGAGCATCTCGTTATAAACGCGGTCGATCAGCTCCTTTTGTTCGGCAGAAAACTCTTTCTTTTCCGGCTTTGCGTACGGAGGCTCCACGTCGGCGCTTACTTTGGAGGGAGTGAACGAGTATTCATATTTGTCGGTCGTGAGTATCGGCTCAAGCGCCGCCGGATATTCGGTAAGCGTTATCGTATCGCCGTTTATTTCAACGCCGACGCAGGCGTAGATATGCGGTACCGGCAAATCTGTCGAATCCGCAATAGACACCGACTGGACGTAAAGCCCGTTTTCGTCGTAATGGAAACCGAATCTTTCCAAAATATCGTCGGGATCCTGGTCAACAAAGCGGGCGAGCTGCAGTCCGTTTTCCTCCGCGTACGCCCGTACGTTCTTTTTAAGCAGTTCTATAATAGCGTCGTTTACGGTCTGAGAGAGCTTAAAATCGACGAACTGCTCAAATTCTTTTCCGCTTATCTTCCAGCCGTTTAAGAATTCTTCGTATTCTTTGATACCGTAATCGTCGTTATTATACGTGCATCTGTAATCTGTTCCGATGCCGCCTATACAGAAATCGTAATCCGCGTATTCGCCGGCTCCGTTAAACTGCACGCTTTCCCAGAGATTTTCGCGCGGTATTTTGCCGAATTCCGGGCAGTTTTCCACCATTGCGTTATAATACCGGTCGGCGATCTCCTGCTCTTCCGGCGTGAATTCATACTTTATAAGCTCCGCGTACGGCGCCTCGTTTTTATAAACGTGCTTTTTTACCTGTATTTCTTCCGTTTCCTCCGCGGTATTGTTCGTATCGGTCGAAGACGCGGCGGGACCTACGGGATCCGATCTTGATTCCATGAGTTTAAGCCCTACGGATATACCGCAAAACAGCACGAGACACGCGGCAGCGGCGGCTATGATCTTAAGAACGGGACGTTCTTTTTTTGATGTGACAGGCTCTTTCAGCCTGTCGTCGTATTTTGCAAAATCTTCTATGTCCGTCTGATTTATATCGGATATGGCGTCAAATAACGCTTCCGCCTTTTTTCTGTTTTTCATATACTGTACCCCTCTGATTGAAGCTTTTGTTTAAGATCCGATTTGATCTGTGCAAGCTCCTTTGCAACGGTGGATCTGCTGACGTTTAATCTGGCAGCTATCTCATCCGTTTTTCTGTTTACGTAATATCTGCTTATGAATATGTATTTTCTGCGTGCGGGCAGAGAAGAGACGAACGATCTTATAACGTCGGATAAAATCCTGTTGTCGTATTCGTCTTCCGCGTCGCCGCCGGGCAGGATATCTGAAAGCTCGTCAAGCGGTGAAAAGAGCTTTTTCGGTATGCTTTTGCTCCGGCTGCTTTTTCTGTATACGTCCGCCGCCGCGCGTCTTACCAGCGCCGTCAGATACGCTTTAAGCGAAACCGGTCTGTTCGGCGGTATGGAGTTCCAGGCTTTCAGATATACGTCGTTTACACATTCTTCCGCGTCGCGCCGGTCGTCTGTCATATCGGCCGCGATCTTTTTTAAATACGCGCCGTATTTTTTCTGCGTTTCCGCTATGGCATCTTCATCACGATCGAAATATAACCGGTTTATTTCTTCATCGTTTTTAAAATCCATATACTCGCTCCTATCGAATATCGTTGTATGCATAAGCCGCTGTCTTTCCGGTAACGTTTTTGAGTTGTCCATTTTTTCTCCTTTAAGGCGCCTTCATACATACAGGTCGTTTTTTTTGAAGAAATGTGTAAAACTCTTTATTTACATTCAAGCAGGGCGGCGAGGTTTACGGAGGTCTCCCAGGTGCGGCAGAGGGTCCCGCACTGTGTACCGTCCTCGTAATACTCGTTCCACACGCCGAATTTGTCGCGCAGAGACAACATCTTATCGGCTGTCTGTTCGTTATATCCGTTTGCGTAAAGCAGAAGCCCGTATTCGTAGCCGACGTTCCTTTTCCGGGTCGGAAGATCCGCCGCTGTTTTTTCCGCGGTCTTATTTATGATCTGCTTCGGTATAAGCGACGTGCCGGTGAACGCGGGGCAGAGAACGGCGGCTTCCGTAAAGAACCGTTTGCCGTACGCGTCGCCGTAAAAGCGCGGAGTTTTTTTGTTTATACAGTCCGGGCAGACGTAATCGCCGTTTTCGTTTCTGAAGCAAAGACCGAAACCGTGGCCGCAGGCGCGAACGCCGTGCCTGTATTCCGGCGCGTAGCCTATACCCGGCTTGTTTGCGTAAAGCACGCCGTCTTTCACAAAATTGTTTAAATAATTCTTTTCTATTACTGCGGCGTCGGATCTTATTCTTTCGATCAGTGACGGGGCGATCTTCAGATATTTTATGATCGGAAAAGTTTTAAGTATGGACTGATGATATAGCGCGGTCGCCTCAGCGGAGCCGTCGTTCAGAGCGCTGCGCGGCAGAAAGCCGCCGGCGACGTACGTTTCGTCGCCGTTGAACGGCAAAACGTCGCCCACCATCGCCTCGCTCTGACATCGCAGGCAGTATTCTATAAGCGGAGAGGCTTTTCTCAGAAGCTCCGTGTTGCCGGTCTTTTCGCAGTACGCCGCGAACATCAGTACGATATATCCGGTTATCTCGACTTTATCGTTTTCGTGTATGTGAAACGAAAAATCGGTCATTCCCTGCGCGTTGTGTATTTCCCCGCATCTTTCGTATACGGAAATATAGTATTTCAAAAGCAGTTCTGCCCGGCTGTACGCGCCGCAGCTGAGCAGAAAGCGCAGAACGCCGTAATTGTCGCGGATATAACAAAGGTGATAATTGTATCCCGCTAAGACGGAGCCGTTATACGACTGCTGAGACGCGACGGCGTCGTACCCGCCGCAAACCTCGGCGTAATAATCATTCACCGTTATTTCTCTTTGAGGCAGCGTATATTCCGGTACCGGCTTTTGCAGCAGCCCGAACACCGTATCCGGCGTATATGAAAACGCGAAAATAAGCGCGCAGTCTTTACAGTAAAGCTTAAAGGACGTGTCCGACGTTTTTTCAAAAACACAGTTTCCGGTGTATTTTATGCCCGTATAACGCTTTTTCCGGCAGGTGTACGCTCTGGGCTTTCCGTTTTTATCGTAGTCGTAGATATAGACCGGCGCGCCCTCGTACGTTATCGCAAGATACGTGTTCTCGTACGGAGTAGGCTGTATGACCGCGTTTTTTATCTCAAAACAAAGCTCCGCCTCGCCTTTTACTGCGCGGTAAAAAACCGGCGTGTCGTCCGGCAGAAAGTCCGTTATAACGCATTCGCCGGAAGTGTGGACGTACTGTCTGTGCGATATTTTTTCCGTTTTGAATTCCCGGCCGGCTTTACAGGAAAAGGATTCCGGTGCGGAATAATCCGGGCCGAACGCCTGTATTATATCCGCTTCGCTGCCGTAAACGCATACGCGGCCGTTGCCGAGACAATGGATCTGATCGTTTTTCATAAATCGCTCCTGATAAAATAATAAAGAATAAAGAAGAAAGAATAAAAACAGGTGTCCCTTCGGGACAAATTATGGTGGGTTTCCCACCCCTCACGGGAACCCCCATTGCTCACTATGTTCGCAACGGGGAACCCCTTTGCTCGGGCTACGCCCGAGAACCCCCCATACCCCCCTGTCCCCTCCCACAATCTCTGACAAGATTGAGGGGGCGATCGGTACGCGCACGGGTATGAGGGGTCACCCGAAAACGAGGAACGAGTTTTTGGGGGTCACGTGGGTGGGGCCGCCGACGCGCGCGGCTTACGCCGCAAAAGCCCCGAATGTTCGGGGGGAGGCGGGGGGTCAGGGGGGCGGAAAAGGGGGGTGGGGGAGCCCACCTGAAAATCAGAATATAAATATGTTATTATGCCGATACATGCAAACAGCCGCAATCACACTCGTTTTTATTGATTCCTTTTTATTATTCACAGTTGTATATAAGCAATTCTGCTTTTTTCTCTATTTCGTCATAACCGTGTACGTCGTTTGTTACATAAAGATCAAGATTTGTCAGTTTCATAAAAGAAATGTCTTCCGGTTTTATTCCTGACAATAAAGACGAATCAAATGAATGTGATAGATTAATTAAATTAAGTGAATATGCTTTTGCAAGATTTCTTGCTGATTCGGAAAAGGCGTAATACTTGTTAACCGTGCCGTCTTTTAACTTCACCAAAAGACAGGTGTCAGAATTGAAATCAACTCTATAGAACGTATCTTTTAAAATCAGTCTGTATGACAGTACGGTATTGTTATCAGCAGATTTCTGCAAGGTCAGATCGGCTACTTCAACAACGGAAGATAACGGTATTTTATCGTATTTCTCAACTGCTTTGAAATTGTTTTCCATGTCTTCAAGTTCAGCTTTCATTGAATCCATTGAATAATTGTAATTATCCTCAATTCGTTTAAGCGACGCGTCAAAATAAGCCTTGTTACCTGAAATGACAGGTATACCTATTGAAAGCAGTAATGCGATTATTACTGAAACTGTAACAATACCTGCTATCAAAGTCTTTTTTAACTTGCCCTTATATCGATTATGTTCCTCTTCGTTTTTTTGTTTAAGGTCATATTCCTGTTTTTCGACCGACAATTTATAATTGTCGTATAATTTTATAAATGCATCTCTGTATTCATAAATCCAATCGCAGAAAGAAAGATTGTTTTTCGGAGAAATCGGAGTTGACATGCTTGAATATGACGACAGTTTTTTGAAAACTCTTTCAATATCATCAGCAGTGTATGTTATGGGAGCGGTGGACATAACATTTTTTGTAATGCCGACAACATCATATAATTTGCAAACCGGGACTGTTATATTATCAAGTCTTAAATCACAATCATAATTTGTAAATACAACTACGGAATATGTGGGTATACCGGTTTCTTTATAAATAGCGTTGCAGTGATAAGCATTTTGTATTATGGGGTTTTGAAATGTTTGATTTGGTGCAGTTTTAAAAAACTGTGTCCATATCTGTCCGTCACCGGAACCGTAAATCGTACCTTTATAATTCTTTACCTCATAAATAATGATCCCAACTGGTGTTATGGCTATAAGGTCAATTTCGGTCGTTTTACCGTTTGAAGTCGGTACGTGTATATTCATCAGCATTTTTGACGGAGATGGCAGATGTTCAAAAAGTTCGCAAAAAACCTGAAATTCACCGTAATATCCTTTGCCGCGTTCGTCCGCCATATTGATTTTCGTTATATCAACACCGGATAGATATTTATAAACATCAGATAATGATTCCATAAAAGTTATACCTCGATTTGTAAGATATTTATTATAGCGATGGGCTGCCGTTTAACGCGACAGCCCGTATAATTCATATACTTTATATTAAATTCCTGAATAATACCGCCGCGTTATGCGCATTCGGGCGCCGAAGGATTCACGCCGCGGGCAGCGGCGGGGGTTTACGTCGCAGGGGGAGCGCCGGGTGCGACGTTTCGACACAGTCGAAACGTTAACGGAATAGTTTATTTTTCCTCGTCCGTGAAGGACACCGCCAGATCGGCGAGCGCCTGGGCGTCTGGGACCGCGGGACATCCGGACATCAGCTCGGACGCGTTCTGCACTTTCGGGAACGCCACGACGTCGCGCAGGGAATCCGCGCCGCAGAGGATCATCGCTATCCTGTCAAGTCCTATGCCGGCGCCGCCGTGCGGGGGCGCGCCGTATTTGTAGCCGTCGACTAAGAAGCCGAATTTCGCGTCTATCTCCTCGTCCGTTAGTCCGAGCAGTTCGAACATCTTCTGCTGAAGTTTGACGTTGGTGATGCGGATAGAACCGGAGAGCAGCTCCGTGCCGTTCAAGACAAGGTCGTAAGCCTTTGCGCGGACGTTTTCCGGGTCCGTTTCTATATACGGCAGACATTCGTCAAGCGGCATCGTGAACGGGTGGTGCATCGCGAGCCATTTTCCGCTCTCGTCGTCGTACTCGAAGAACGGCATCTCGGTGATCCATGTGAATTCAAAGCCTTCCTTGATCATATCGAGCTTTCTTGCCACGATATTGCGCAGCTGACCGAGCACCGGCAGAACGACTCTGTTCTTGTCCGCGACTATGAGCGCGGCGTCGCCCTGTTTCATTCCGAGAGCCGCGGTTATCTTTTCAAGATCGCCCTCGCCCAAGAATTTGGAGAACGGACAGGACAGCGCTTCTTCCGTCCAGCGGATATACGCAAGACCTTTCGCGCCGATGCCGCGGACGGTCTCCGTCAGCTTGTCCATTTCTTTTCTGGTAAGCGTTGCCGCGCCGTTCTCGGCGACGATCGCGCGTACCGAGCCGCCCGACGCCAAAGCGTCCGCAAACGGCGGGAACGCTATGCCGGCTACGGTATCGGAAATATCCTGTATCTGCATACCGAAGCGCAGATCGGGCTTATCGGAGCCGTAATTGTTCATCGCGTCGCGGAACGTCATTCTGCGTATCGGCAGCTTGATCTCTTTGCCAAGCAGTTTTGAGAAGAGAACGGAGAAGAAGCCCTCCGCCATTTCCATAATGTCGGATTCGTCCGCAAAAGACATCTCAAGGTCTAGCTGCGTGAATTCCGGCTGTCTGTCCGCTCTTAAGTCCTCGTCGCGGAAGCAG
>JAEEGW010000191.1 GCA_016280525.1 Clostridiales bacterium | reverse complement strand
GTGTTCTTTTCAGGCTCGCCGTCTTTGAATTTTTCCGAGTGATATTTAAGCACGGTACGCGAGCCCATGGTAAGCGACGCTTCGGCGTACGCCGTGGTGTCGTCTGACGAAACTTTAACTATAGCAACGGGAGTGTCCGGCCCGATAAGTTCGGTATTTGAAAACTTGGCTCTCGGGAAAAACAGCATACAAAGCGTTTGCAGATAATAGCTGTTTATATCACCTTCTGTTATCAACTTCATAATTCGGATTTCTTCTTTTTCAAATCGTCTGTATCTATTATAACGGTAAACGGTCCGTCGTTTACGAGATCCACGACCATGTGTTCGCCGAAAACGCCGGTCTCGGTATGCGGAACGTACTGCTTTATATCTGATACGAAAATATCAAAATATTCTTTTGCCTTATCCGGCTTTGCCGCAAACAGAAAATCCGGGCGGTTGCCGTGGCGGCAGTTTGCGGCGAGCGTGAACTGCGATATTACAAGCAGCTCGCCTGATACGTCTGTTATGCTTTTGTTTATCTTGCCGTTTTCGTCTTCAAATATGCGCAGTTTTGCTATCTTTGCAGACAGCATCGGTATGTCTTCCTTCGTGTCGTTATCCATAACGCATAAAAGAACGAGATACCCTTCGCCGCAGGCGCCGACAACGTTGCCGTCAACGGAAACGGAGGCTTTTTTAACTCTTTGTATTACAGCGCGCATAACTAATTTCTGTAAACCTCCTCAACGTTTCTGACAGAGCGCAGACGCGACATGATGGAATCAAGATGCCCCGTGTTGCTGCACGCGACGGTAACGTAAACGATCGTCTCGTTGCTCGGATTCTGCTGCATATTGAGCCCGAGCAGATTTACTCTCATATCCGCTAACGTGGACGCTATATCAGCAATAACGGAGATCGAAGAGCGGCAGATGACGCGCAGCTGAGCCTCAAATCCGGTTGACGGATAGACCGTCTCTCTGTCCCATTCGGCGGATACGAGGCGGGAACGGCTCTCTTCACTGCCTTGCAGCGACAGAACGTTTGGGCAGTCGCAGCGGTGGATAGATACGCCGAAGCCTTTTGTGACGAAACCTATTATATTGTCGCCGGGAATGGGATTGCAGCACTTTGCGAACTTGACGACAACGCCGTCCACGCCGTCAATAATAACGCCGTTTTCGCTCTTTTTGTGCTTTGCTTTGTTCTTTTCCGTTATTTCTTCAACGGTCTGCGGTTTTTCGATCTGCGTATCGGGACGGATGAGCTTGTCGTACTCCTCGCGCAGCTTGGCGGATATCTTTGAAACAGACAGACCGCCGTAGCCTATGGCGTTATAAGCGTCGTCCGCGTCGGAGATGCCCATACGTTTTGCTACGTTGGCGACTATCTCGTTGCGCTGAGCTTCCGTGTACGTGCCGCCGAATCTTCTTAATTCTTTATCTATCTCAGCCTTGCCGACTACGATATTCTCGCTTCTCTGCTCTTTTTTGAACCACTGGCGTATCTTGTTTCGCGCCATGCTGGTCTTCACGATATTCAGCCAGTCGCGGCTCGGGCCTTTTGACGACTGCGTTGTGAGTATCTCGACTATCTCACCGCTGACGAGGACGTGATCTATCGGCACTATCATACCGTTGACTTTTGCACCTACCATCTTGTTTCCGACCTCGGAGTGTATGGCGTACGCAAAGTCTATGACCGTGGAGCCCTGAGGCAGCGATCTTACCTCGCCTTTGGGCGTGAACGTAAAGACTTCTTCCTGGAATATGTCAATTTTAAGAGCGTTCAAGAACTCGTCCGGGTCGCGCGTGTCTTTTTCCGCTTCAACTATCTCGGATATCCAGCGCAGACGCTGATCCATATCCGCGTCGGACGTCGCGCCGGTCTTGTATTTCCAGTTCGCCGCCAAGCCGTATTCGGCAACGTGATGCATCTCGTAAGTTCTTATCTGTACCTCAAACGGAATGCCGTCCCTGCCTATAACGGTCGTATGAAGCGATCTGTAATTGTTAGGCTTCGGGGTTGAGATATAGTCCTTGAAACGGCCGGGCATTGAATTGAACATTTCGTGTATGAACCCGAGGGCGGTATAACATTCAAGCTCCGTTTCAACTATGACTCTTATGGCGTAAAAGTCGTAAATCTCGTCAAAGCTCTTGTTGCCGCGGTACATCTTTTTATAGATGCTGTAAACGGATTTTACTCTGCCCTCAAGCGTGAATTTCATTCCGTTTTCTTCGAGCTTCTGTCTTATCTGATCCTTTGCGCGCTCAAGGAAGTCTTTGTTCTGTCCGTATTTCTTTTTTATATCGTTTTCAACTTCCTCGTAACCTATGGCGTCAAGATACTGAAGCGAAAGCTTTTCAAGCTCCTGCTTGATCTTCTGCATACCGAGGCGGTGCGCTAACGGCGCGTAAACGTACATCGTTTCAAGCGCTATGGTCCTGCGTTTTTCCTCCGGCTTTGCGTTGAGCGTGCGCATATTGTGAAGTCTGTCGCAAAGCTTTATAAACGTGACGCGCACGTCTTTTGACATTGCTAAAAACATTTTGCGCAGGTTTTCTATATGCGCTTCTTCTTTGTCTTCAAACTGGAAGGCGGATAATTTCGTAAGTCCGTCGACAAGCTCGGCAACATCCCCGCCGAATTTCTTCTGAATTATGGATAAATTCGTTTTGTCGGCGCAGTCTTCTATCGTATCGTGCAGAAGCGACGCGCAAACGGAATCAGTATCAAGCTCAAGCTCCGCAACGATCTTTGCGACGGCAATCGGATGTGAAATATACTTTTCTCCGCTCAGCCGGAACTGCCCCTCGTGAAGCTCGGCGGCGTATTCATAGGCGCGCCTTATCTTATCAAGATCGTAATGCTTGCCGGTCTTTAAAAGTATGGTGAAAAGTCCCCGCGCTTCTTCGGGGTATTTACTTAATTCATCATCGTTGCTTGTGATTATCTCGTTTTCTTCCATTTTGTTTACCTGATTTATATTTGGCTGTTCAGCTTTGCAAACAGCGCTGAGTCCGTAAGAGGCTTTTTTGACGGCGTAGGATCGAGTGATATATCGAAAATGATGCCGTCGCCAGTTTTATATTTTATAAGTTCAAGTTCGCTGAATATATCAAGTATAAGAAGCGTTTTGATATACCCGGTGCCGCATTCGCCCGATTTAATGAGCTTATGCAGATTAAGTTCCGTACTGTATTTGTTTTGGCAGTACTTTTTTATCATCCTGAATACCGCGGCGCAGTCTTCTCTGCTCGGAATATGCTCTTTCTGCGGCAGAATAATATCGTCTTTTATATAGTAGTAAACGTTTTTATCCGCTTCGTAATCATCAAAAGCGTCCTCTGAAAAACGCATTTCTCTTATCTGTATCTGCGCTGTTACCGCGCCCCTGAATTCGTTTTCGGACAACGTAAATACTATATCCACGGCGTCGCCCTGCATATACGGCAGATCGTCCTTGTTCATGCCGAAATACATCCCCTGGAGCACTTTGCCGTCTTTTGTAAACGTTATTTTGGTGTGCTTCCCTTCTTTTAACGGGATTATGACGGTTATTTTTAGATCGGAGAGCATAAACAGCGGGACGGGGTTCCCTTCACCGAAAGGTTCGAGCTTTGACAGATCCGATACGGTATCCATATTTATATCGTTTACGGAAAGCTCCGCGTCTATCGATATAACGGGCGTAAGCTCTTCGTCTGTTATATTGTTTTTAGCGTATTCGCTTATCCTTTCTATAAACGGCTGAAGCTCTTCACGTTTGATCGTAAGACCCGCGGCGTTCTTGTGTCCGCCGTACTTTATAAGATGGTCTTTGCTGTCTGTTATGGCGGATAAAAGATCGAAGCCCTCTATACTTCTTCCCGAGCCTTTGCCTGTATCATCGCCGTCTTTGAATGAGATAAGTATGCTCGGCAGATTGTATTTTTCGGTAATGCGGGAAGAAACTATACCGACGACGCCGTGATGCCAGGTGTCGCTGTGCAAAACTATGATACGTGAATCGTCGTTCAACGCGCCGGACGCGATCTGTTTTTCCGCGTCTTCTATTATTTCAAGCTCTATTTTCTGACGTTCTTTGTTCTTTTCACAAAGCAGCTGTGCAGTCTCTTCCGCTTCCTTATCGGATGAGGTAAGAAACATTTCGACGGCGCGCGTCGCCATGCCGAGCCTGCCCGCCGCGTTAATGCGCGGAGCTAAAACGAAGCTGACGCTCATTGAAGATAATTTGCTTACGCCGTTTTCGTTCACGAGCTCAGCCGCTTTTAGCAGAGCGGCAAGACCTTTGTTTTTCGTCTTTTTCATACGGTTAAGACCGTACGCTATGATAAGACGGTTTTCTCCCATAACGGGCATAACGTCTGCTATGGTGCCGAGCGCGGTTATATCGCCGTACTGTTTGTAACATTCACGCAGAGTATCAAAAATAATGTCCTGATCTTCTTCCGAATACTCTGTCGTTCCCGTTGCCATATAGCAGTTATACGCGCATATAAGCTTAAAAGCGACGCCAACGCCGGCAAGATCCTTGAAAGGATATACACAGTCCGGTCTCTTAGGGTCAACGGCGGCGACGGCTTCCGGCAGCTCCGGCCTGCATTCGTGGTGGTCTGTTACCATAACGTCTATGCCGAGCTCGTTTGCAAATTTAATTTCGTCGATCGCAGTGATGCCC
Organism: Clostridiales bacterium; assembly: GCA_016280525.1. Taxonomy (GTDB): domain Bacteria; phylum Bacillota; class Clostridia; order Oscillospirales; family CAG-272; genus UBA1248. The sequence goes on along the minus strand of JAEEGW010000191.1, from coordinate 2,145 downwards.
GTATCAACGGTTATGATAAGCGAAACGCCTTTTTTGTGAAGTTCTGCGATAGAATCCTTATTTACGCCGTAGCCTTCCGTAAGTCTGTCCGGGATGTGATATATAACGTCAAGCCCGATGCTTCGTAAGAACATTACGAGAAGCGACGTGCCTGTGACGCCGTCCGCGTCATAGTCGCCGTATACGGCGGTTTTTTCGTTCTTTTCCGCAGCTTTTACGATCCTCAGTACCGCTTCTTTCATGTCCGGGAGCAAAAACGGATCGTGCATAGCGGTGTTTTCTTTGTTTATAAAGCTTAAGGCACTTTTTTTATCGGTACATCCGCGCTCTGTCAGAAGTATTGCCGTAACCGGCGAGAGGGACAGAGCGGACGCGATATTTTCCGCGGCTTCTTTGTCGTATTCTTTAAGCGTCCATTTCTTCTTGTGAGTCATTTAATATATGTTCCTTTATATTTTATCCGGTTTAAATACAGACATTATCTTTACGGCGGTGTTTATGCCGTCCGCCGCCGCGCTCGTTATACCGCCGGCGTATCCCGCGCCTTCTCCGCACGGGTAAAGATGCTTCAGTTTTACGCAGTATCTTTCCGCGTTTCTTAAAATGCGTACCGGCGCCGACGTTCTCGTTTCCGGCGCGGTCAATACCGCGTGATCTGCCGAAAATCCTTTTATTTTCTTTTCAAACTCATAAAGCCCGGCTTTTAAATATCCGCAGACGAAATCCGGCAGAACCGTATGAAGATCGGCTTTAATGATGCCAGGTTCATACGACGGGATAACGGTTGTTATCTCGTTCTTTTTGCCCTTCAAAAAGCTGCCGACGGTCTGGCACGGGGCGTTATAACTGTTTGATACAGAATACGCTTTTTGCTCTATTTGTCTTTGAAATTCAATTCCGGAAAGTACGTCGGACGGAAGATCATCAGGAAGTACCGATACGGCTAACGCGCTGTTTGAATTCTGCCCGTCGCGGCTGTGATAACTCATGCCGTTAGTCACAACGCCGCCCGTCTCAGATGACGAGCAGATGACTTTTCCGCCCGGACACATACAAAAGCTGTAAACGCCCCTGCTCTGTCCGTTTTCTTCTGTCCTGTGGCTTAAATTATATTCGGCGTGAGGCAGGTATTCTGCGTATTTATAATAATCGGGTCCGTACATTGAAACGTCAATATCTTCGCGCAGATGCTCAATGCGGCAGCCGACGGAAAACGGCTTTTTTTGAAGCTCTATGCCGTTGTTATACAGCATTTTATAAACGTCTCTTGCGCTGTGTCCCGTGGCAAGCACCGCGGCGTCGAATAGCTCTTCGCCCGCGTCCGTCTTGATAATAACGCCGTTTGATGATTCGGTTATTGACGTTACTTTCGTATTGAATCTTATATCCGCGCCTTTATCCGTCAGATATTTTGTGATATCGGCTATTACAGTCTGAAGAATATCCGTGCCTATATGCGGTCTTGCGCTGTATAAAATATCCTCCGGCGCGCCGAATCCGGCTAGTCTTTGCAGAACGTAATTGCACGCGTTGTCGTTTATTCGAGTTATGAGCTTGCCGTCGGAAAACGTGCCCGCGCCGCCCGCGCCGAACTGAATATTTGATTCCGCGTCAAGCACGCAGCTTTGCAAGAACTTTTTTATGTCTGCGGCTCTTTCGGATACCGATCTTCCTCTTTCAAATATTACGGTACCGTATCCGTGCTCAACTAGCATCAAAGACGCGAAAATGCCCGCGGGGCCGAAGCCTATAACAGCTATCTTTCCGTTTCTTTCGTTATCTCCGTACGTAATTTTAAGCTCCGGCTCCGCATAAATATCGGCGCCGGATCTTTTTATGCTGTTTATATCGGCTTTCTCAGCTTCAACAAGAACGGAATAGACTGTTTTTATATCGTTCTTCTTTCTGCTGTCAACGGATATCCTGCAAATACTCGCGCTGCATGCCCTGATCCCGCGCGACGCGGCTTTTTTGACCGCCGCATCAACTGCGTACTGCCGCGGGACGTCGGGCGCTAACGCGATCTGTCTGTATATGAGCTTCATTTAAGAAATATTGAGATGTACGGAATACGATCCTAACGCGTATATAACGCTGTTTGACGAAGAATTTGATATCTCGATTTCAGCGGGGACCGTTACGTCG